>UREA01000005.1 GCA_900546715.1 uncultured Mycoplasmatota bacterium
ACCATGCACTCCCGGGCAGGGGCTCAGACGCCGTTCTCTTCGATTAACTATGGGATGGACACCACGCCGGAAGGCCGGATGGTGATGAAAAATATCATGCTGGCTACCGAGGCCGGCCTGGGCAATGGGGAGACCCCCATCTTCCCCATCCAGATTTTCCGTGTTAAAGAGGGAGTAAATTATAATCCAGAAGATGTAAATTATGATTTATTTAAATTGGCTATACGTTGTTCAGCTAAAAGACTATTTCCTAACTTCTCTTTTGTTGACGCGCCTTTTAATCTTCAATATTATAAAGAAGGACGCCCGGAGACGGAAATTGCCTACATGGGATGTGTTGCAAAGGAATCAGTCGTAACTTATCGTATTAATGAGACAATTTATGTAGAAAGTATAGAAAGAATGTTTTTCCGAGTAAAAGAATTATTAAATAAAACACCTTTTATTAAAGGAAAAACCGAATATTTTGATTTAACCAATGAAGAATTAAATATTGAAATTTATGATTCTAATGTTTCTGGATTTGTTAAAGTAAAAACGGTATTACGGAACTTAGATGTATATGGGTGGAAAAAAGTAGTTTATAGTAATGGAAGAATCCTTGTAGCTACAAACGATCATCCTTTGCCTATTGATGGTTTAGGACGTACTTATGTACAAGATATTCCGTTAGGCAGTTATGCTCCTATTACTGTTCAACAACCTACAAATCTAAAGTCTAATTCGTTTTTTAGCAAAGAAGAAGCATGGTTAGCTGGAGTTATTCTTTGTGATGCTGGACTAACAGGTGGAGCGGTTGATATTTATGTAGGTATGGATGAGTATGATATTGCTCAAAAATGTAATGAATTATTACCTAACTCTACTATTATAGAAAATCATCGTGATGAAAAAGGAAATTACTTGACAATTCATTGTGGTTCCGTTGCAATGTCTAATAAATATATTTCTTTGTTTGAAGGTGGAATCAAACAAAAACGTCGTATTCCTAATAAAATTTTTAATTCTTCTTATGAAATTCGACTTGCATTTTTAGCGGGATTAATGGATGCAGATGGATATATTAATAAAAAAACATCCAAAAAAGGTATTGGGTTACGTGCTCAAATTGGAAGTGTAAATAAAGAGCTCGCTTTACAAGAAATGTGTCTTATTCAAAGTTTAGGGTTTAATGCTAAATTATATGAAACTCATTATGATAGTGAAAACAAAGATAAAACTGCATATAGAGTAGAGTTTGGAGCTTCTAAAGATTTATTAATAGCAATGACTTGTGAAAAAAAGAAAAAGGGGCTTATATGGTCCAATATTTACCCAATGTCTCCTTTAATGTCTACACTTTCTCAAATTTCTGATATTAAAGATGCTGATTATATGAATGGAGAAATGAGTTACGATGTAGAGACAGAAAGCGATAGATTTGATGTTAATGGAATTAATAGTCATAATTGTCGCACAAGAGTAATTGGTAATGTAGTAGACCCTGAAAGAGAAATTTGTAACGGACGTGGTAACTTATCCTTTACTTCAATCAATCTTCCCCGTTTAGCAATAGAATCTAAAGGAGATATTGATTTATTTTTTAAGAAATTAGATAATATGGTCAATTTATGTATAGATCAATTATTAGAGCGATTTGAGCAACAGTGCAAAAAGAAAGTAAAAAACGCTCCATTTTTAATGGGTCAAGGCGTTTGGATAGATTCAGATAATTTAGATTGGGAAGATGAAGTCAGAGAAGTATTAAAGCATGGCACCCTATCAATGGGATTCATTGGATTAGCTGAAACTTTAAAATCTTTAATTGGAAAACATCATGGGGAAAGTGAAGAAGCACAAAAATTAGGGCTTAAAATTGTAGGTCATTTAAGGGAACGAATGGATGAAGAAAGTCAAAAGCGTAAATTGAATTTTACTTTATTAGCAACTCCTGCGGAAGGTTTATCAGGACGTTTTGTTAATATAGATAAAAAAAGATATGGAATTATTGAGGGGATTACCGACCGGGATTACTACACCAATTCGTTCCATGTGCCGGTGTATTATCCCATCTCCGCGTATGACAAGATTGCCATTGAAGCACCTTATCACGCCCTGACCAACGCCGGTCATATCAGCTATATTGAGATGGATGGAGACCCCACGGAGAACTTGGACGCCTTTGAACGGGTCATCCGTTGCATGAAAGAGAAGGGCATTGGCTACGGTTCGGTCAACCATCCGGTGGACCGGGACCCGGTGTGTGGATTCTCTGGGATCATCGGAGACCAGTGCCCCGGCTGCGGACGCCATGAAAATGATGGTGTGCCTTTTGATAGAATCCGTAGAATCACAGGATATTTAGTAGGAACTTTAGATAGATTTAATAATGCTAAACGAGCAGAAGAACATGATAGAGTAAAACATAATGCTTAAAGAATACTTTTTTGTTTTATTATACAAATAAAAAGAGAATATTAAATTTATTTTTATAACAAAAATAATTATTAAAAAATCAAGAGATGTGATGGATTTATCACATCTCTTGATTTTTTAATAATTATTTATATAAAATTACATTTTTTTTACTCAATATTGAAAAACTTATCAATATTCTTAATTTCTTCATACTCGGTATCTTGCCCCAAACTCTTCATCAATTCAATGTACTTATTAAAATAGTCCTTTGAAGCAGGGTCGCTATCACACATCAAACAATATAAATGAAGAAAAAATACCCCCGCCATTTTCGGCGGGGGCAAAACTTACAACCCAACCACTTATATACCGCATATTGGTCAGCGGTAAAACTTACTCGTGATACCATACCTTAGAGTATGGGCGTGCGGCATTACGCTTTCTGTGCTATTATAATAGCATATTCTAAGAGGAAAGTCAACATAAATTTTTTTAATCTTCAATTCGTAAAGTAGAAAATATCGTATCTCTTTTAACAGAGATACGATATTTTTATTTAATCTTTTTAGTTTTTAGATGGTATGAGCGGTGACTGTTTTTAAGTGTAATTTTAGCTTTCCCCACACTCTTAATTCCTAATGTTTCTTTTTTGTTTCCTGTTTCTATATAATCATTTATTTGTGCCTTTATTTCATCTGGAAAAGTATCAAACAATGAAGATTTGATATTGGCCCTTCTATAATCCTCAATCAAAGTTTTCAAAAATAAAATTTGCTCATTTGTTAATCCAGAAACATTTAGATTGATCTCATTTTTATCTCCATGCCCTAACAAAATATCTGTACTAACTTTAAAAATACGAGCAATTTTAAGCAATATATCATAAGAGGGAAGCCTACTTCCATTTTCATAAGAAGATATAGATGATTTTGTTACGCCTAATCTTTCTGCTAAATCAGATTGAGTCATTTTTTGTTCTGTTCTAAGTTCTTTAATCTTATTTCCTATATCGACCATATCTTCTCACCCCTTTTTTTACAACTATATATAAAAATGGTTCTCGTTTGGTGAATAAAAATAGCTCGAATGGTGGACAATCGTGTGTAATTATGGTACACTATTTGTGAACAAAGAAAGGGGGTGTATATAATGCTAAAAATCTGCAAAGAAAACAAACAGTCCATTCTTGAAAAAGTCAAAAATGGACATCTTGATACAGCTTCTCTTTGTTCAAAAAATTTAATTGATGAAATTATTCTCGCTATGTACACCAATGATATTCTGTCTTATATTTGTAAAAGTATTCCAGATAAAAGGGCTCATAATAAGACAATCCCTTATGATATTATTTGGGCTATTTCTATTGCTGCAAAAATGAAAATAAAAACCAGTTTAACAGATATTCCCTATGCAATTAACGATCATAGGACGCTTGCAAAATTAGGATATACTCTCATTGATAATGAAAAAGGTTTAAACAAAGGGCTAATGCAAGAAGGAAGCCTCCGTTTTTTGTTTGGGAAATATGATCCAGATACATTATTTGAGGGATATAATTTAACTGTTCAAAAATATATTATCCCCAAATTTGAAATGGAACCTAATATTCATATTCTTGACTGTACAGATTTAGAAGTAAATTTTTTTTAATACAAATTATGAAAACGCTGGTATAGCATGTAGCAAGAGGACGCCTTATGGGATCAAAGAAAATGCCAGAGGATATAAACTCTCTACTCTTAGAGGAATAGTCAATGATGGTGGGCTGATAGAAGAAATTCGATTTGGACCATTAAATATACATGATTTAGCATTAAGTGAAGAAATGTTACAAACAACTTCAATACTCAAACCAGGAGATATTTTGATAAATGATAGAGGTTTTTTGTCTCGAAGAATAATCAATTACCTTAAAACTAAAAGAAAAGTAGACACTTATATTCCACTAAAGCAAAATATGGAAATCTATAAAATTGCCATTCAAATAGCGAAAGAACAAAACGAATGGATAAAACATCCTGTTAATCGTTATAGAGATCAAAAAGTATGTTTAGTTAAAAACCTTGGCTTATACTGGACTGAGAATAGTAAGCCCTCTGATAACGATGTAGAAATTAATGCTTGTGTTGTATGGGATAGATCAGAAAATAAATATTTTGTTTTTGCGACTACTGACACGTCACAGCCAGCAATAAATATTTTGAAAATATATTGTCTTCGGCCTGAAATTGAAGAAGATTATAGACAGCTAAAAGAATTCTGGAAAATAGAAGATTTCAAAAGTACAAAGCTAAATATTATTGCATTTCATATTGTTTCTGTTTTGTTTGGATATTTGTTCTTCCAATTATTTACTATGCTTCCTGATGGAGAACAATATTCAGGTAAATCATTGCCCATTATTCTAAAAAACTTTGATGTTAAAATACAAGGATTTGTTATTCTTTATGTTGAATCAGAATGTGGGGTGATTACTATATTTGAATTAATAGAATTGTATGCAAATAGCAATAAGGAGGTAAAAGAAAAACTTAAACCGATCCTTGAGAGATTATGAGAAATAAAGGAGAATCAAAATATGTTCATTAAAGATATTGGTGTAAAAATCCAAATAATGGGACAAATAATAGGCTTCTTAGGAATTTTTGTTTCACTTATAATGATTTTTACAGGATGTGCAAATTATTTTAATTATACTTATCCAGATATAGAAGATATGAGTACAGCGATATTAGGATTTGTATTTATGTTATCTTCTATTTGTACGTTATATCTCACACAAGGATTCGGACAATTAATTATCAATTCCGAAAAAATTGCATCTTTTATTTCAAAAGAAGATCAAGAAAATTTGCTCAATAAAACTGTTGAATCAAATGTATCAAAACAAAAAATTGTTCCTGAGCCTGTTCTACAACAAAAGAAAGAATATCAAGCACCTAAAAATGAATTTTCATATTCTCAAACTAAAAATGTAAAAAATGACAATAATAGTAATAAAGGAAAAATAATAATATCAATTATATTTGGGATTATTATTGGAATAGTATTGACATTTGTCTGGGCGCTTAATTATTAAAATAAAAGAAAATCATAAATCAATAAACAATAGAACTGTAATTTTTCAAAAATCAAGCAGGTATGAATAATTGTATGTGACTATTTTCCTGTTGACAAAATAGAGGATGGGGTATATAATAAAAATGAAAGTAGAGACGCTTTCAAGAAAGACTCTGCTTAACAAAATTTGTTTTGTAAATGTTTGCCGCTTACTGATGGTGCGGGGTATAAATTATTCGGTGCGTAAATTTTGTCCCCCACTCATTTCGGGTGGGGGACTTTTACAAAAAGAGGATGTAAAGAATGAGCGTTAGTGTTGGGAAGTCGTATCATATTAAGGATTCTTTCTTTTCCTTAGTGAATGATAGTAAATTGATGGTCAACAAAGAAGGAAATAATTACAGGCCTCATTTCTTTTTCTTTGAGGACACCAAAACAAAAGGCATTTATTGGGCTGTACCCCAAAGCACGAAAATTGCAAAATATCAAGCAATTATTCAACAAAAGATTGCAAAATACGACAAATGTAATACCATTGTTATAGGAAATTTCGGTGGACAGGACAACGCTTTTTTGATTCAAAATATGTTCCCAATAATAGAGAAGTATGTTGACCATGAACATACAATCAACGGTTTGGGTGTAAACATACATAGCACTTTATCAGCGTCTATCATTTCCAATGCCAAAGAAGTTCTTTCATTACATGACCGTGGATACAAACTTGTATTTCCTAATATAAACAATATTTATGCTCTGATGAAGAATGAGCTATATCCGGACGAAACAAGCGATGCAGCTAAGAACTGATCGAATATCAGTTCTTTTACTGGGGACCTGGCATTAAACCAGGTCCTCTTTTTCTATTTGAACACAAAAAAATCTATTTTACGAATTGAAGTTTTTAATTCATAAAGCAAAAAATATTGACAAATTATAAAAAATATAATATAATATTAAAAACCCAACAGAGAGTGGCGCTGGATGCTGGATGGCGCTATATAAATTAGAGCTTTATATTCAAGCCTAAGCATGCGAAAACTGCTTGTCGTTACTATTCAATGACGACTGGAACGATAACTTCTGCATGAGACGAGTGACGGTTCTGACTCGTCGGTAAAATAAAAACTGACCGAACGAAGTTATCCAACAGGGAGGGAAATTCCTTCCCTGTTTTTTTCTTTTTAGAAAAATACTGCTTTCAATATTGACTTTCTAATAAAAATAAGATATACTAATTAAAAAATAGCAAACAAAATAAAACGCAATGCAGGAGGTATATTAAAAAATGATTTATCTTGATAGTGCTGCTACATCTCGTTATTATGTCTCCGTGAAAGATTTTTTCAAAAATCCTCATGCTAATCATGCTTTAGGAATTAAAGCTCAAAAAGAAATGGACAGATGTAGAGAAATTATTAAAAAATATATTCATGTAAATGAAGGTATTGTAATTTTTGGATATAGCTCAACGGATTTAGCTAATAGATTGTTTAATCATCCTAAAGTTATTGGAAACGGAGTATTTATTTTTGGTGATGAACATGAATCTTTTTATCAATATGATAATCCAATATGTACTTCCTATGTATTTCAAACACAAACATTAGTAAATAATATTACCGGTATCAAAAAACCTTTAGTTCGTAAAATGGAAAATACTTTTGTCATTGCGGATTATACGGCTGCTATTCATCATATGGTATTACCTGATAATGCAGAAGAATGTTATGATGCAATTATTGCAAGTGGACATAAATTCAATGGACCTCAAGGAACCGGGTTTATGTGGATTAGTGACCGTTTACAAAAATATTTAGGTGGTAATATTTGTGGTAATAATGAATATGGTTTTGTGCCAGGAACTCCTAATGTTAATGGGATTTTTGCTATGACAGAAGCATTGACAAAAGATGATTATACTTATATTTACAGCGAAGATTTATTAAAATCATTAAAAACAGTTTTTAATAGAAAAAATATAGAATATAAAATTATAGGAGAAAATACAAATAAAATTGCTGCTATCAATGCAATTTATCTTCCTGGGATAAACGCAGATGCTTTAACCAATTATTTATCTACCAAAGCAATTTATATTAGTCCTGGACATTCTGCTTGTGCTGAAGAATCTGATTATAGAGTATTGAATTTTTATGGCTTAACAGATGAAGAAGCAGCTTGTACTATTAGAATTTCTTTTGATTCTCAAAATAACTATGGAGAAATTAATGAATTAGCGAAAGAAATTAGTTATTTTACAGATAAATTTGTAAAATAATAATAAGGAGTATTTAATTTGAATGAGCAAATCAATGTTAAAATACTCAAATCTAAACTTACAATAGAAGATCATAAAAAAATATTAAACTATCTTAATATACCAGTTTTTAATGAAACAGAAACTACCATCAATTATTGGACTGGTGATAAAAACAAAGATGCTTATAAAGGTAGCCCAGGAAAATTAGTTTTTTATAAAGACAACAAAATTTATGTGGGGTATACTTCTGGTCGAACTTATGATATTATTTCTCTTTGTCAAGTTCGATTAAATTTATTGAATAAAAAAAGTAATTTTTTAGATGCTATTAATTTTATTTTAGAATGTACTAATATTCAAAGTAAATCTGTCCAAAGAATTAATAAACCTAATGTTTGTAATTGGCAATCAAATTTAGAAAAATTTATAAGATTTAAAAATAATGAATCTATTTTTCAAGAATATGATGATTCTATCCTTTTGAATTTTTCTAATTCGTATTATGAAGGATGGATAAATGAAGGTATTAGTATTCAATCAATGATAAAATATGAAATACGATATTATGATTATACTAATCAAATTATTATTCCTTGTAGAAATAAAGATGGAAATTTAATTGGTATAAGATGTCGAAATTTACATCCAGATCGAATAAATTATGCTAAGTATATTCCTTTAATTTTATTCAACAATAAGTGTTATAAATTTAATACCAACAATGAATTTTATGGCATATATTATAATTGGCCTGCGATAAAAAAAAAGAAAGAAGTAATATTAGTAGAAGGAGAAAAAAGCGTCTTAAAAGCCGATACTTGGTTTAATACTAATAGTAATGTTTTAGCTTTATATGGATCACAATTAGGATTGCACAGAAGAAACCAACTTGTAAAAATGGGAGTAAATAAAGTTATTTTAGCCTTAGATAGTGATTTTCATAACATAGGCGATAAAGAATATGAAGCCTTTGAAAAGAAAATTTTTTCATTAGGTAAACTATTTAAGGGTTATGCCAAAGTTTCTGTTATTTATAATAATATTGGGCTTGAAAACGCTTATAAATGCTCTCCTTTTGACTTTACATTAAATGAATATAAAACGCTTTATGACAATCAAGAAGTATTATAATTAAATAAAAATGGAGTAATACTCCATATATAATAATATAATTTATGAAAGGAATAAGTATTATGAACAAGAAAAATCGTTTTTATGCGAATCGCATGGCAATCAAGGCTATCAGCGAGAAAGAGGGCGTAGATGTAGACATTGCCTCCCGCATGTATGCACAGCAGCAGGGCTGGACCGGCTGGGAAAAGGAAATGGACGAGTGGAATGATATTCAGCGTTCCTATATGCTATCTAATACAAAAACATTAGCTGATCTTTTCAAGTAAGAAGGGATTTTTATGAAAGACGAAAATAAATCTTTCCCTGTCATATATTCAGAAGATGATGTTCCAGAAACCATGCTTGAAGAAATAAATAATGGAAAAGGAGAAGATGAAAATGAGTAATAGTCCTCTTGTCACTTACACTAAACTTTCTCCTAATCATTCTGGAAAACGCAATCATGCGATTGATACTATTTCAATTCACTGTATGGCAGGTAATGCCAGTGTAGAAACTTGTGGAGCTTTATTTGCAAATCCATCTCGTAAAGCCAGTAGTAACTACGGCATTGGAAGCGACGGACGGATTGCCTTATATGTAGATGAAGCAAATCGTTCTTGGTGCACTTCCAGCGCCTCTAATGATAATCGCGCTATCACTATTGAGGTGGCCAATAATGGTGGTGCTCCAGATTGGCCGGTATCAAGTAAAGCCTATGCCGCATTGCTGGACCTATTGACAGATATCTGCCGGAGAAATGGGATCAAGAAACTGCTGTGGAAAGGGGATAAATCCTTGATCGGCCAGGTGGACAAGCTAAATATGACGGTTCACCGGTGGTTCGCCGCTAAAGCTTGCCCGGGGGATTATCTATACAATCGGCACGGAGAGATTGCTTCTGAAGTAAATCGGCGACTGGAAGGAGAAGAAGAAATGGATGTTGCAAAATTAATTTCTGAAATGACTAATGAGCAAGCATATCAGCTTATGCAAAAAGCAGAACTTCATGCTAAAACATTAGCTGAACCTGCTTGGTCTAAAAATGAAGGTCATTGGGCAAAAGCTACAAAAAATGGTATTGTAGATGGCACCAGTCCAGAACGGCCAATGAAACGAGATGAAGTAATTGCTGTTCTTGGTAGAAAGAATTTAATTTAATTTTAAATAAAAATAAGAGGGCATATTTACCCTCTTATTTTTATTTAAAATTGTATGACTTGCTAATTGAATTTAAAGCAAAAATTTGTTACAATGTAAATAGCAATAAATATAAGGAGAAAGAATTGTGAATGAAAATACTATATTATCTGAAAAAAAAATAAAAAAATACTTACGATGCGCAAAAAAAGTTTCTTTATTAAGTGACAATAAAAAAACTCGCGTAGGATGTGTAGTGGTATATAAAAATAAAATTATTAGTGTAGGACATAATTATGAAAATAAAACAAATCCTTTGCAGAAAAAATACAATGAATTAAGAGGATATAATCCTAATGATTCTATAAGCAGAAATACTTTACATGCAGAAATTGACGCACTTCTTTCAATAGAACAAAATATAGAAAATTATAATAAAATACATTTATTTATTGTTCGTAGTAAGCGCGATGAATCAAATGGCATAGCCAGGCCCTGTCCTGCATGTATGGGTTTAATAAAAAAAATGGGAATAAAAAATATATATTATTCTACTGAAAATGGCCCTGGCAGTTGGTGTTATGAAAAAATAAAAGAATAAATTGTTCTTTTATTATAAAAATCTATAAGGAGATTATTATGGAAATACAAACATTATTACCAAAAATAACAAACAATTTTTTAGAAGATTATCTTAAATCTTGTGGAGTGGATGATGTAGAAACATATTTAAATGCCGATTTAAATTGTGTAGACAATCCATTACAATATATAGATATGAATAAAGCAATAAAAAGATTGCAGAATGCTATTAAAAGAAAAGAAAAAATTGGTATTCTTATTGATTCTGATGCTGACGGTATTTTATCATCTGCACTTTTATATTCTTTTTTAAAAGAGTATTTAGATGTAAAAGATATTGTTATTTATAATCATATTGGAAAACAACATGGATTAGTTCAAAATGAACAAGAGAATATTATTTCACAAATCGTTCAAAGTGATATCAGTCTTTTATTTTGTCCTGATTCTGCATCTAATGACGTTGAACAAGTTAATTTACTTAAAGAATATGGTGTTGATGTTATTATATTAGATCACCATGAAATTGAAAAAATAAATTCTAATGCCATAGTAATTAATCATCATAGAAGTAAAAATTTGAATACTGCTTTGTCTGGATGTGGTGTAACATTTAAATTTGTACAAGCATATTCTCAAAAAATGGACATTGATATTAAAAATCAATATTATGATATGGTAGCTATTAGTTTAGTTACTGATATGTGTAATATGACATCTTTGGAAAATCATGCTTTATTTAAATACGGAATTAATAATATAACAAATCCAATGATAAAAGCAATGATTGAAGAATATTCTTTTAGAGATATAAGTCCATATAATATAGCTTGGTCTATCTCTCCTAAAATCAACTCTGTATTTAGAGCCGGAACATTAGAAGACAAGAATAATTTTTTCTATTGTTTTGTAGAAGAAAGACCAATTTTTCAAGGATTAGATATTTGTGAATTTTGTCACAAAAATCAAAGAAAAATTGTGAATACTTTGACAAAAGAATTAAACTCTAATTTAGAAAAATATGATAATGTAATTATTGGTTTTGCTTTTAATGAAGAAACTGTTTATAATGGATTAATTGCTAATAAAATTGCAGGTACAAATCATAAAACCACTTTAGTTATTAGAGAAATACAAGATAAATATATGGGTTCTTTAAGATCACCAATAGACATTGCTAATAAAATTAATGATACTGGTTTAGCTTTATGCCAAGGACATTTGCAAGCATGTGGAATTGAATTAGAAAAAAATAAATTGAATGATTTAGTTGAATGGTTCAATCATCAAACTTTTTCTATAAAAAAGAATGTGTCTGCTATTATTGAAGCTAAACAAATCACTCAATCTTTATGCCAAATAATAGAGAATAATAAAGATTTGTGGAATAGTAGCGAAGCAGCTAAAATAACAAAGCCAAAGTTTTATATTACTTTTTCAAATGACAGTTATAATATTTACACCAATAGAACAACAACAATTAAATTTAATGTAAATGGCACAAATATTATTAAATTTAGAGCTAAAAAAGAAGATGTAGAACTAATAGAAAAAGAAGATTGTAAAATCGAAGCTATTATCACTTTATCTATTAATGAATGGAATGGTAATAAATATCCGCAAGCTATTATTGAAGAATGGGAAATCGTACCCACAACAAAAAATTCAACATTATACGATAATAATAATTGGGCGTGTAATTGGTAATATATAAAAATGAAATATACCTTATTGATTACAGAAATAAAAAAGAAAGAAAAGATTTTATATTTGAAATCTTATGGTTATTATAAAGATTTAGTCTTTGTTGTAGAAAGACAATGGGAGAATGATAAATTAAATGATAAAGAAAGAAGTATAATGGAACATATGGGAGTTAAAACTTATGAGCTACTTTAGTATTCACAATCATTCGGATATTGGCTCTAATGCAGGGCTTGGTTTTCCAGATACAATTTGTCGTGTACCCGATTTAATTCAGAGAGCTTATGATTTAGGATTGCCTGGAATAGCTTTAACAGATCATGAATCATTAAGTGGACATATTCAAGCACTTAATTATTATAATTCTATGGGAAAAGATCGTTCTTTTACATTAGGATTAGGCAATGAAATTTATCTTGTTCCTGAAGAATGGGATGAGATAAATAAAGAACATCATAATACATATCCGTACTGTCATTTTATTTTATTAGCTTTAGATAATGATGGACATAAACAACTTCGAGAACTTTCTACAAGAGCTTGGAAAAGAAGTTGGAAACAAAGAAGAATATATCGTTGTCCTACATATTATTCAGATTTAGAAGAAATTATTAAACCCAATCAAGGACATGTTATTGCTTCGACAGCTTGCTTGGGCGGAATAATTAGCAGATTATTATTGGACAATAAATGGGAAAAAGCATTTGGAGAAAATGGAGAATTAAACAAATTTATAAATATTTTTGGGAGAGATAATATTTATCTTGAAATTCAACCTCCTAAAGATGCAAATTGCGATCAAAGTAAAGTCAATAGATTAATGTGGAAAGGTCATGAATTTACAGGAATAAAAATTATTCCGAGTTCCGATTCACATTATCTTAAAAAAGAAGATGCTTTTATTCATAAAATTTATTTAAATTCTCAAGAAGGAGATAGAGAAGTTGATGAATTTTATGCAACAACTTATCTTATGTCTCCTGATGATCTTCGAGAACATTTGTGTATAGATTTTACAGATGAACAAATAGAACAAATGTTTGAATGGTCTTTAGAAATTTGTAATAGAATAAAAGGATATAATTTTAATCATGATCCAATTATTCCTCAAATTCCAAAAGAAAAAATCCCAGATTCATTTACTATTCAGCATTGGTTCAAAGAATATTATAAAAATTATCCTGATTTTGCTTATTATGCTCTTAATAAAAACAATAACAAATGGGAAGAATATTTTTTTTATCAAGTGGAACAAGGATTAAAATCTAAAATAGTAGATAAAGGAAAAGATTTACAATTATATATTGCTCGACTTAATGAAGAATTTGAACAATTTAGATTGATTAGTGAACAACTGAATACTTCTATTCCTTCTTATTTTTCTTCTATGTCAAAAATTATTGATCTTATATGGGAATCAAATAGTTTGGCTATGCCCGCTCGTGGTAGTAGTGCTGCGTCATTAACTAATTATCTTTTAGAAGTTACTCAAATTGACCCTGTTCCATTAGGAAACTACTTTCCTTTCTGGAGGTTTTTAAGTGTCGAACGTGGAACAGAGCTTCCAGATTAACAACATAGTCTGGCTATATGGTGACATATAGAAAACAAGATGGTGAACCCGTACTTGCGGGGTGTGTCTAAAAAGATGCTAACAGTGAAAATCTTGGCCTACTGAATCGGGTTATGACAACACTGTGCCAAGGCCAAAAGGCAAGGTGCAACGACTAAGTGGCATTATGGTGAAATTCCTATTGTCCAGCGCCATCCTCTCTATTCTTATAGAGATGAAGATATAGTCTGATCTCATAGAAAATCATAACTATGAGCTAACACAATGATTGATAATGATTCAGAAGCCTCTAAAAAGAAAACAATTATAGCAAAAATTAAAGAATATTTTGGAGAAGATAAAGTATTAAATATTATAACTTTTTCAAAAATTTCTTCTAAAACTGCTATACAAAAAGCCTGCAAAGGATTAGATATTAATAATGATATCGCAGGTTACTTAAAATCTTTGATTCCCGTAGATCGTGGTAAAGTTGCTAAATTAAAAGATTGTTTATTTGGTAATAAAGAAAAAGGAATCAAACCAGTATATGAATTAGTCTCTGAGATGAAAAAATATCCTAAGTTGCAAGAAACTTGCTTAGGAATTGAAGGACTTGTAACTAATAGAGGGATTCATGCTGCGGGTATAATTATATGTAACGAACCTTATACCAATTTTCTATCCGCTATGAGATCACCAGATGGAACTTTAATTACTGGATATGATTTAATTGATGCAGAACAAGTAGGTTGCGTTAAATTTGATATGCTAACTACTACATGCACTGATAAAATTCATAAAACTTTAGATTATTTGGTTAAATACAATAAAATAAAACCGGGGAAAAATTTGAAAGAAACTTATTATAATTGGATACATCCTGACGTATTAAATTATGATAATCCTGAAATGTGGAAAATTATTCCTACAATTTATTCAGTATTTCAATTTGACACTCCTATTTCAGTTAAAGCTCTGGAAGCTACAAAACCTAAATCAGTAATGGATTTATCAGCGGCCAATAGTTTATTAAGATTACAACCTGAAAATAGTTCTATTACACCTATTGATTCTTATATTAAATATAAAAATAATCATCAAGAATGGATAGAAGATACTAAAAATTTTGGATTGAATGATAAAGAGCGTGAAATTCTTTGGAAATATTTAGCTGATGCTTATGGATTGGCAGATAGTCAAGAAAAAATTATGCGTCTAAGTATGGACTCAGAAGTATCTGGATATAGCTTAAAAGAAGCAAATAAATTAAGAAAATCTATCGCTAAAAAAGATGAAAAACTCCAAGCTGAAGCTAAACAACAATTTTTTGAATATGGACGAAAAATTGGAACAAGAGAAGTATTTTTAGATTATATATGGAATGTAGTATTTGCAGCAAGTATGGGATATTCGTAAAAGATTGTTTAACCTAAACCTTGTGGCATGGTTATTCAATTAAGCGCCTCATAGTAGTAATATTATGAGTGGAGTTTGTGAACTGTTTGGTCAACAGGTGTGTGAATTATATTCATGCTAACAGAAAAAGCCTAAACTGAAAACAGCAAGGTGATTCTGTGCTAAGTTATAAGAAGTTTTAATATGCAATTATATAACGGCGATTGTTTAGAAGTAATGAAATCAATTCCAAATAAATCTATTGATTTAATTCTATGTGATCTACCTTATGGTATAACTAAATGTAAATGGGATACTCCTATTGATTTATTTGCTATGTGGAATCAATATAATAGAATAATCAAAGATAATGCCCCAATTCTTTTATTTGCTCAAACTCCTTTTGATAAAGTTCTTGGATCATCTAATTTATCTATGCTTAAATATGAATGGATTTGGGAAAAAACACAGGCAACAGGTCATCTTAATGCAAAGAAAATGCCGATGAAAGCACATGAAAATATTCTTGTGTTTTATAAAAAATTGCCAATTTATAATCCACAAAAAACAACCGGCCATAAACCCATTCATTCATATACTAAATATATTAAAACTCAAAATAATACAGAACTATATGGATATATGAAACAAGAAATATCAGGCGGAGGAGAAACAGACAGATACCCAAGAAGTATTATCACTTTTGCTTCTGACAAACAAACTTGTCATTTACATCCTACTCAAAAACCCGTCACTTTGCTTGAGTATTTTATTAAAACTTATACGAACGAAGAAATGTTAGTCCTTGATAATTGCATGGGTTCTGGCTCCACAGGCATAGCCTGTATCAACACAAATAGGAATTTTATTGGAATTGAACTTGATAAACAATATTTTGATATCGCTAAAGAAAGATTAACTTCTTATAAAAAGTGCAACGACTAAGTGAACGGAAATTGACTACCGTTTGAGCGCAAACTACCCTAATCTTATAGATGGGTAAAGATATAGTCTGCTCTACATAGAAATATGTAGCTAACATTAAGGTCTCTCAACTACATTCATATAGCTATTCTATTGTAGCTCTTCAAGAACTTAATCTAAATTATTTTTATCCTAAGGTTTATTGGAATTGTGGTTGTCTTTCTGTTGAATCTATGGGACTTAAAGACAATGAAGATGGTACACAAAAAATTGGTAATACTAATTATGCAGAAATTTCAAAAGCCATATATAAGATGAAACAATCTGGTATAAATGTATTACCTCCTTCTATTAATAATTCTGATATAGATTATGTTCCCTCGGAAGAAAAAGATATAATATATTTTGGCCTTATAGGAATTTCTGGAATTAATATCAACATTTGCCAACAAATTATTGAAAATAGACCTTATAATTCATTCAAAAACTTTTATGAAAAAAATTGTTATGATGGTAGTTTAATTACACATAGCAAATTTATTCAATTAATTAAAGCAGGTTGTTTTGATGAATTTAATTCAGACCGAACAATAATAATGAAACAATATGTTATATTATCTACTCCTATTAAAGATACATTAACAATGTCTAATCTTCCAGAAATATTAAGAATTAAATGCAATATACCGAAAAATATTATCGAGCCTTATTATTTCAAAAAATATGTAATTAATAAGCAATTTTTATATGGACAGCATCCTAATTTTAAGACAAAGAAATTATATTGGTTAGATAATAAAGCTCTAAAATACTTTGAAAAACATTGTAAATTAAAGATGAAAGAAAATATAGATTGGTTACAAAAAGATGATTTAACTTTAATAGTTGACAAATCTTTAGAGAAAGCAATTTCTTCTCAAATACAGTCTTTGAAAGATTATATTTCCAATCCTTCTTTTATACAAGAATATAAAAATAAAACATATATATATTATTATTCAAATATGTTAGATAATAAAGACCCTAATCATTGGTCTATTGAATCATGTGGATTTTATTCTAATCAACACGAATTATTAAACATCAATAGACAAAAATATAATATTTCTTTATTTGATGATATTCCTTTGTCTCCCGTATTTTATACCGAAAAATACGGAAAAAAAGAATGGAAGAAATATGAATTATATCAAATTGCTGGAACAGTTATTGATAAAATTGACAATCATCATTTAGTTACTATTCTTGATATTAATAACAAAGTAATCCAATGCAAGTTTGATAAAAATGATTATGCTTATTATAAAGCTCAAATTAGTGACACAAATGGTGATAAAGGAAAAAATATAATAGAAATTTCTTGGTTTAGAAGAGGAACAACTTTAATTTTAACTGGATACCGTATAGGATTAAATGATTTTCGCATAAAAACTTACAAAAACTCAATTTATAACAAAAAAGTAAAAAAAATTTGTTCTATCAATGATAAAACCGGAGAAATTATTACTCAAAGTGATAAACAAATAATTGAAAAATAAAATATTATAAACAGAGAGTTATTATAAATGGCTCTCTGTTTATTTTTTTCTAAAAAACTATTGACTTTATACGTCATTTGTCGTATAATAAAATCACAGGCAAGGGGAAGCCGAGTAAAACGAAAGGAAAAGATAACACCACCGGAAAAGGGGGTGCGAAGATTGACCGAAGAGCAAATAAAAGAACTGCTTGAACTTCTTAAAAAGGCTTTGGAGAGTGAATCAGTGGAACGTATCACAATCAGTATAAAGCCAAATAAAAAGAACAAACAGTTCTAATAACTATGGTAGCGGGTTTCCCCGCCCGCTATCTTTATTATAACCGATAAAATACAAAAATGTCAAGGAGATTAATATATGGATATTAATGTGAAAATAATATATAAAAATGAAAAATTACGTAATACTCGATTGGCAACTAATATGTCGCAATCACAGCTTGCATCAAAAGCTGAAATTTCTGTACGTGTTTTACAAGATTATGAAAGAGGGGTGCGAGATATTAATGGGGCAAAACTAATAACACTATTAAAAATTTGTAATGCTCTTAAATGTAATTTACAAGATATTCTTACAGACCCAGCCACATTAAATAAATTAAAAGAATATAATAAAAATAATTAAAAGAGTGCAATTTTCCTCTTGACAAGATCATAGAAAACTTTTATATTATAATCAGAATAAGAAAAGAGGAAAAATATGCTTAAAGTACATTGTATTCCACAAAAAATTCTGTATGAAAATATAGATAATGATTATAAAGTATTGTCTTGTAAATATATAGATTCTTCTGAAGAAATGGAATTGTCTGAATATAATAGTTTTACTTTATCTGGAGAAAATCTTGGGTCTTTGATTCTTAATCAAAAAGCTCATTTAGTAATACAAAAAGTAGAAAATAGTAAATATCCAAATTCTTATTTAATGCTTATGTATGATGGAATTGCTATTACAGACAATATTCATGTTGAATCTAAATATGAATTAGAAATTTTATGCAGATTTATGGAGCCATCACAAGCAAAGAATATTAATAAATCTTATCCTAATTTTATTGAAAAAATATTAAATAATCAAATTTCTGATATTGATTATAAAAAAATTTACAATGTGGGTGAAAAACGATTAAATTCATATATTGAAAAAATAAAAAAAGATTGTATTAGTATTATTTTCTTTCCTGTTCTAAATAAATATGGAATTAAAACAAAGCATGATATTAATACAATTATTAAAAAATATGAATCTATTCCAATTTTTGAAGAAGAATTCAAAAAAAATCCTTATTATATTTATATTGATTTATTAAATTATTCTTTTTCAAAAGCAGATCGTATGATATTAAATCTTATTCCTGCTTTTAAAGATAGCTTTCATAGATGCGAATATGGAGTATTAGAAATTCTTAGACAAAATGAAGATAATGGAGACACTAAAATTAAAATTCCATTATTACTTTCTGTTTTAAGAGAGCTTGTTCCTCAATCATATCATTATGCTAAAGAAGTTATTATAAATAATACAAAAATTTATTATAACAAAGAAACTTTATATGTTTCTAAAATAACGACATGGATGAATGAAATTTATATTGCGGACAATATTGTTAATAGAATAACTGGAACTAATTCTTTCAATAATATTTGTATAGATTGGGATCAATTCAAAAAAAATAAAAAAGAAGATTTTGAATATACAGAAGAACAGTGCAATTTTTTAAAGCTTATAGCAAGCGGAAATAAAGTGGTTATGTTAAATGGCCCAGCAGGAACAGGGAAAAGCCAAACAACAAAAGCTATTGTCCGTATGTTAGAATATTATAATTTTTCTTATACTTTATTAGCTCCTACTGGTATCGCTTCTACACGTCTAAAAGAAGCTACAAGTCGAGAAAGTTCTACAATACACATGTATTTAGCTAAAGAAAAAGAACCAACCAATTATTATATTATAGACGAATTTTCAATGGTCGGTGTCAATTTATTGGCTGATCTACTAAGAACTATTCCGTCTGATTCCAATTTAATTTTTATTTGTGATAATGCTCAATTAGCATCTATAAGCTGCGGTAATGTTTTACAAGATATGTTAAATGCTAATATTATCCCTAATGTTACATTAACAAAAGTTTTTAGATATGGGATTGGCGGTATCGCCACTATATCTACTGACGTTAGACAAGGAAATATTAACCATATTAATGAACAATACAATGACTTTGTATATATTGAAAATCAAAATTATAATGAACAAATTTCCGCACTAATTGAACAATATGATAGATTAATAGAAAAAGGATATACATATAAAGATATATTAATTTTACTTCCTTTCAATATTGGTCCATTAGGAACTTACAAAATTAATCAAACAATTCAACAAAAATATAATAATAATATCACTTCTAAATGTTGCCGATCATTGTCTAAAAATGAAGATATATATTTCAAAATTGGAGACAAAGTAATTAATACAAAAAATAATTATTTTATCCCATATATCAAATATGATGAAAATGAGATAGAATATTATATTGATAAGCCTTGTATGAATGGAGATATTGGATACGTTAGAGAAATAAGATGCGACAATCAAAATCAATACTCATTGGTAATTGAATTTAATAATGGTTTAGCTTTGATAAAAAAAGAAAACTTAAATCATATCTTATTAGCTTATGCTATATCTATTCATAAAGTACAAGGCGCTTCTGCTAAAGCTATTATCACCATTATTCAATCTGAGCATAAAAAAATATTATCCAGAAATTTATTATATGTGGCTTTATCAAGAGCAAAAGAACAATTAATTTTAATCAGTAATAAAAATATCTTAAATTCTATTTTAGAAATTCAAGAAAATTATGAAAGAAATACATGGTTATACGAAATATTAATGTTATTAAAAAAGGAGAAAATTAAAATCATTGAAAGCAATAATTAAAGAAACATCAAGTCATTATCATGTATTAGATATTGATGTTGATGAATGTTATATAGAAGATATTATAGAACAAGCAAATCTTATTAAAAATCAATATGATTCTGCTTGTGAAACATTGGATATTGTTCTTAAAAATCATTTTAGCGATATTTATTATACATTAGAGCCTGATTATGCAGGAACAAAATGTGAAGAAATAGCATTGGAGATGACATATTAAATGGGAACTAATTTCTTAAACGGATATTTATATACAAATGGAGAAATATATCACATCAATAAAATAAAAAAAGTAACAATGGAAGCAAAAGATTCGGAAGAACATGAGATAAAAACGGAAAAAATAGAAAAAGAACAGCCTGTTTATAGAATCCGAGTTTTTCTCAATTATGGTGATCTGATTAAAGAAAAATGGCTTAAAAGCTATATTTTCCGTAAAATGCCATATATTCCAAGTATAGGTCATGAATTAATAGTTGATAACAAATCTTATATTGTTAATAATATCGCACATGATTATGATAATCCATATCTATTTGAAGTTGGCGTAGTGGAATGAAAGAAATAAAAATAAAATATCATTATGATAATGTACAAAAAATCTCTAAAATTGAACAGGGAGATTGGATAGATTTAAGAGCCGCCAAAACTTACAATCTTTATCCTGGAAAATATTATTCAATAGATTTAGGTGTTTCTATGAAATTGCCTAAAGGATATGAAGCTCATATTGTTCCACGTTCTTCTTCTTTCCGTAATTGGGGTTTTCTTCAAGTCAATTCAATGGCAATAATTGATGAATCATTTTGTGGACCTAATGACATTTGGAGATTGCCTATTTATGCTACAAGAGAAGCAGTCATTAAATGCAATGAAAGAATTTGTCAATTTAGAATATTGCCTAAAATGCCTGATATTAAATTAACAGAAATCAAAGAACTATATGATAAAGATCGTGGAGGATTTGGGACAACAAATAAAATATGATATACCCCACTTTTCATTATAACGAACCTCAAAACATATTAGCAATAGAACTTATTGACGCAATATCAGGAGAAGAATGCTTCGTTTTTGAGGTTACAGAAATCAATGAAGACCCAGACGCACTTATAGAATATATGATATTTTTTTATTATTTATTAGAAGGATTCTTTAATAATAATGGATTTGTCTTTTAACAAATATAATTATATAAAAAAGTAAAAAAAAGACTGAGAACTTAATCTCAGTCTTTTTTCTTATTCTTGCGCTAATGTTATTGTGAGTATTTGATCTTCATCTGCCGTTACTTGAACCTCTTGTGCTACATATCCAGAAGCACTCACATTAACAGTATATTCCCCATCAATTTCATCAAGAGGAAATATATTATTTGCCTCAGCAAAAGGCTCTATTTGTTCTTCTCCTTTAGTAACAGTAATTTTACATCCGGGAACAATATCCCCATATACATCTGATACCAACACTTCTAAAAGATATCTCTCTGTAAAATTTAATACGCCTTTTTCATCCACAGAGAAATAATGCCCATCACAAAGAATAGAACAATTTGCTTTTATTAAACTACCAAGAGGTATCTCCTCATGTCTGGTAGCCATACTAATTATATATCTATCTTCAACTTTGCCTACGCTAAAAATATTAGAATCCCATAATTGCCCACAGCTTGTCACAGGATCATGGACCTCTGATTCAGTAGATAAAGTAATAACTCCATTTATCTCTTTAAAGACATCTTCATTTAATTTAATTCCACCACATTTAGCAACAAACATTTATATCCCTCATTATTAACTGGAGGCAAGAATACCCGCATTCCGTAGACTAACTAATAATTCATTGATCGTAGTAACTGCATTATCTGAAGCGTCTGTAACAGCGGCGGCTTGTTTTACAATCCCTGCAACACTGGTAGTAGCAGCAGTAGGAAATTCATCATTGGTGATAAAATTAGCAATTTCAGCCTTAGTAGCATAAGTAGTATCAGCCGTTGCTTTGTTCATTGCATCATTAGCTTCAGTAGGAGCACCTAAATTAGTAATTTTATGATTATTTAAATCCACATCGGTCTCTACAGCGATTTCAGTAGTATTACCGCTAATACTACCTACATGATTTAAGTTAGCTCCATTTAAATCTATATTCTCAGAAGTTAAAGAAATAGTAGTATCATTAGCTTTAAGTTCAATGCCACCTGATGTAGCTCTTACACTGGAAGTAACACCATCATTAGTATTAATAATTTCAGCACCCGATGCAGTCACCCCTAAACTACAAGTGTTATTTCCAGAAGTTGAAGTAATTATAATCTCATCAGTAGCTTGAATATTAGCATCAGCATTCATAATACCACCGTCAAGAGATAAACATTTACTTATAGCTTCTCTCATGCTTGTATTTGTAGGAATTTTTTCTTGGTCGACAGAAATAGTATTTCCAGAAATAGTTATACCTTCTCCTGCCGTATATGTCGCACCTTCTCCTGATTCGCCCACGAATTTAATAGAATTTTCCTCGTAATCAACATTAAATTGATCGCTCTCTAAATAAAAAGAGCCGGAAGGGTCCTTAATTAAACTCATTCATATCTCTCCTTCTTAATAATATACTATATATTTTATATTTACTGAAGTAGAACCATCAGCAAAATAAAATCTTAATACATTATCTTTTGATTCTATTGCAGTAATTTTATTCCAATCATCCTGATATGTTATCATATCTGATAAAGTTGACCAATTAGGAAATACTAAAGGATTAATACTACTTGTCATGCCTGATACAGTCTCATCTATATAATATTGATAGCCACTTGGATTACTTAAGGCCAAAATAGGTATCGCATTGAAACTACTTGTCTTACTTTTTGAATAATTACTACCACCCGAGCCTATCAAATTATCTACATATTGTTTAGTAGCTGGTTGATTATATTCTTTTGGTTCTTTTAACCCTGTAATTTCCAAGCCATTTGCACTACCATTAATATTATAAGCATTAGTAGCACCGTCAGCAATAATTAATTGTGACTCGTTTATACCTAATACTACCCCATTAGTTTCTAAACTAATACCTTCATTCTGAACTTGAATACAATAATCACCAGATTGAGACTGAATTCTAACACTACCATCTGAGCCAAAAGGCTCAATAGGATCAGAAACCATTATTTTTCCTGTACCTCCGGTAGTTAATACTCTTAATACAGTTTCGTGACCACCATTTCGAGCTAATAAATCTACTTTAACAAACTTATTGGTTTCAATTTGTGACTGCCCCAAGATTTGTGATAAACCAGATGAATTTTGCGTCCCTAACGCAAAAGAAGAGTATTTATTAGCATCATTAACAAATCCTAAAACTGCTTGATAAGTCCTGTCACTTGTATTATTATCAGTCATATTTAACATAAAAGGCGTAGCCATATTTTCATAAGTCCCACCAGCAATAGGTAGCCAAGGAGCGTCAATAGCTTTTACTTCCCCAGGAATAGTCCCTTCTTTTACAATTACCTGCCCGTCCGTTCCCTCAATTTCTTTTTGAAAAGAAATTAATACAGTTTCTAAATAACTGGCTAATGGAATATATTTATCATTTTGTTTAGTAAAAACGTTTTTATCCGAAGTAAAATCCCATTCACCCCATGTAATAGTATCTTGCCCATAACCTGATCTATAAAATTTATAAATTGGATTCTGTCCTAAATCAGCACTTAATAAATTTTGATACTCTTGTATATATAAATAAAAAGAACTGCCCTCTAAAAGAGTTTTATAATAATAAACATTTAATTTAAATAAATAATTTTTAGAACTTGAATCATCCCCCGAAATCATCGAAGGAACATTTTGAATTGGAGTATTATACCCGATATCTGGAAAATAAGCCCCTACATAAGTACCTGGCGTTATAACATTATTTAGATCAGTTATGCTTAACTCTTTGAAAGACTTCATCTGACTAAAATCATTTTGAGGCATTCTGCTCAAATAATCAGACAAACTTAATGAAGTTCCTTCGCTATTTTCGGCAGATATATTTTTTACAGAAGTGGCCCAAGATAATTCACTATATTTTTTTACTCCATCCCCAACTTTAAATCCAATAGTTCCATCTTCTTTGGAAACAATGATTAACTCTCCATTTAATAATACAGGATTATTAGTAGTCCAATTTTGTTCTGTATCATATTTATTTTGAATTCTACTATCTAATTTTTTAGTAGCCATAAAATCTCCTTTTATTAAATAGAGAGAAGGAAAAACCTTCTCTCTATTTAATTCAATATCAGATTACATCAGAAGAAGTCCCACAATTAATAATTAAATAGTCTCCCTCTATTTGAGTAGCATCATTAATATTACCAGTCTTACCAATCTGACTCACAGCAGAAGCATCTATCTTTGCGGACAGAGCAGTTTCAAGACCAGAAATTTTAGATTGGCTTAAAGTAGGAATTGCCGCCTCAGTAATAGCAGCACGAGTTACACTAATAATACCATCAGTCTGAGAAACAACGGTTACAAATTGATTAGCAACAGCACTATCAGCCTTATCAAGACTACCAATCTTGGTAGTAATTTGCTGATCGGTTTCAGTCTTAGTGTAATAATTAGTTAAATCGACTGCGCCACTTAAAGCATCAAGATAGTATGTATCATCCTCTACAATTACTGCTACGTTAGTGCCAGCAGGGAAATGTTCTCCTACTTCAGCAGTTACGAAACGAGCATCTGCCTCAAAAGCATCATTTACATTATAAACATTACCTAATTCGGTTTTAGAAAGAGTTTTAGGTAAATTTGCAAAATTAACACTACCAACAGGTTTGTAAACAGAACCTATTTTTGCTGCGATTTGATTATCAGTATAAGTATTGGATTCCTGTACTGCCCCTTTGATCGTAGTAGAAGTTGCGCTACCAGTACCAATCAAATCAGTCTTAGCTTCACCAACAATAGTATCTGCATGATCTTCTGCCGCTGATTGAGCAGCAGCAGCAGCACCGGCAGTATCAAAAGCAGAAGATTCCTGATAAGCAGCAGATTTTAGACCTGCAACAGCTACATCAGTTCCATTAAATTTAACAGTGCCGTTGACAGTACCGGTAGTTAAAGTATATACAATAGAGATGGGGTCTCCGACATCAGACCAAGACCCATTTAAAGGTTTGGACTGTAATTTAAAAGTAGTATTATTAACTTTTACCAACTGATACTGAGTATCTGTATCCTCTACTTTCCCAGAAATATAAGCATCTAATCCTTCAATTTCAGACGCTTGATAAGTAGGTTTAGTAGGTGCTAATGCCCAAGAATATACATCAGCAGATTTAGCGCTTATCCAAGGCAGTTCACTAAACTTCTTCGTTCCGTCGCCTATCTTCATTAGCACAGCAGGCTCTTGCCGAACTACATCAGTAGAGGCAGGAACATCTACAATAGCAATTTCACCCTTTAATAATACAGGGTCATTGCTGGTCCAATTTGCATAAGTATCAATTTTATTTACTAATCTTGCTTTAAATTCTTTAGTAGCCATAATTTATGCCCCCCCCAAGTTTTGAATTTAATTACTATTTCCACCATTTAGAATTAGTTCGTCTCCTTCGGTTTGAACTAATTGGTTTACATTCAATTTATTTATAACCATAGTGCCATCATCATTTACAACAACACCATTTTCAGCGTCAGTGCCTTTAACAATACCTAATACCGTAAAAGAAGCAACAGGAATATCTACCGCTTTCTCAGAAATAGGAAGTGCCTGCCCATTTAACTTGACAGATTCAAGCACATTAGTTTGAGCTTCGGCCTGAATACCATCTAATTTAGTTTTTAATTCATTAGTAAAATCGTTTGTAGACAGCCCTTTGCCCTCTACTTTATCAACTTTACTATCTAAAGCAGTAGTTAAGTCAGTTACTTTATCTTGAGAAACAGAAGTTAAATTTAATTGTCCTTTTTCACTTAAAGTAAACTCATTAGAAACAGACTTAATATCAGCAAGACCATTTAATTTAGTAATTAAAGTATCTTGAATTAAGCTATATCCAGTTTTCTTATCTACTTTGTTTTCTGCTTCAGCCTTAGTTAAATAAGTCGTAGAGGCTTCTGTTTTAGTTAAATAATCAGTTAAATCAACAGCAGTAGATAAAATTTCATATTTATAAGTATCAGGATTAGAACCTGTTTTAACTACTACAACATTAGTACCTGCCGGATATTCCTGCCCAGGAGTAACGAATTTATCATCAGTAGTAAATCCATCATTGACAATAATTACATCGCCTAAATTATCTGCACCAGGAGTCGGAAGATTAGCAAAGTCACTGGAGCCAGTAGGAGTATATACACCAGAAATAGCTGCATCAATTTTGGCATCAGTCTCAGTCTTAGTATATACATCATTAGTATCAGCTTTATTTGCTAATTCAGTGTTAATCCCATCGACAGCAGTTTGTAATTGCCCAACTTCTGTTTGTAAATCCTCAACAGCAGAATTATCAGGAGTGAACCACTCTAATTCTCCATTCTCTCCAACTCTAACTTGTTGATTAGTTAAAGCAGAAGAAAATCCTTTTAATGCTAATATCCCGGCAGAAGAAGTAATAGATTTACCATCCACCTCAACATCAGCGGCCGCACCAGAACCAACAGGTTTTAATGTTTTATCAGGTTGAATAATATATAATGTGGCTTCATTATCTTCTACTACAATGATATTTTGTCCAAAATAATATTGTGTAGCAGAACTACCAGCTTGCTCTGCGCTTTCAGCGGCAGTCATAGCAGCCTCTAAACTCTCAAAATAACTATTTGCATCTAAAGGTAATGCTGAAGTCATTGCAAAAGGAATACTAAAATTTAATTTAGGTAATCTTTCAACAGCCATTTTTACACTCCCTTTCTATTAAATAGTTACCTTATAGGTATTTTGAGTATCATTAGGATTAGCATAATCTAAATAATACACTTTATAATCAATACCATTATAATCATTAGCGCCAGTTACAGATACAGTTTGTTTAGTAAAAGAAGATTTGATTTCTGCATTTAGTCCATTAACATCCTGTACGCTACTAACATCTGCTAAAGTTGCTGGATAAGCAAAAATAACTCTCTTGGCACCGACAGGAATGGAAATATTCCATACAGCACCAGTAGTAACCGCCTTATTACTCTTACCAGATAAAGCACGAATATTAGTAGAATCTAACTCAGTTATAGAATCTTGAGTTCCATAAAATCCATTTCTGTACCCAGTAATTTTTAATGTAGAGCTTGCTTTAGTGCCAGCTTGTATTTTTCCTTCCTCATACTCTTGTCCTAATGCAGTTAAAGGAATAGCACCTTCAGTATAAGTTACTTCACCTTGGAACGAATAATTAATATTATCAATTACTTCTACTTCTTTCAGGCTTCCAGTTTGCCCTTTTACTGTCTCTTCCCCCGCTTTAACAGTATAATCAGTTGCAGTTACACCAGTATCAGGTCCAAACTCATATTTGCCAGGATTAAAAGTTAAAGAATATGCAGGTGTAACCTTATTACCAACCTCATAAGCGCCAGCTTGCGTAGAAGAAATAGACACAGAAGGTTGTGTAATAGTAGGATTTACATCTTCAGCATAAGCGTCTAATAATACTTCTAATAAAGTTTTTCCATTAGCAGGCACAGTTACTTTGCCATTTACAGGTTCATATTTGCCAAAAGGCTCAGTAAAAACTAAATCCTGAGAAAAATCTACTTGACTGGCATCCACTGGTAATTCTATTGAACCACCACCAGCGCCTCCAACATAAGGTAATTGCCCCCATGTACTGGTTCCATCACCAATCTTAAATTTACCTTTGTTTTCTCCATCATTAGTAACACAGGCTTCGCCAACTAAAGGAACAAAACTATCAGCTACTGTCAACCAATTAGCTTCAGTATCATTTTTTAGTTGAATTCTGGTTATTAATTCACTTTTCATATATTCACTCCTTTTGTGCAGGCTCAAAGGCGTTACCGCCATCTATACCTATCGGATATTTTACAGGAGAAAAAGCGTCTCCTCCATTAATACCCGTAATATCTAAAAACTCTCCAGTTTTCAATTCTTCATATAACTCTCTTATTTCCGCCTCTATTTGATAAAACTCTGTTGGAACAGGATCATAAGCACAATAAGGGTCAATAGACTCAGTTACCCAGACCTCAAAAGTTTCTGTTTGATAAGTTTGAGCATCATTATATCCTACAAATTGCATGATATATCTTCCACCAAAAGGCAACATGTGTCTTGTTAAATCAACAGACAAAACATTGCCATTGCGGTCCAAATTAATAATATTATATTTATCAACTTTAGTCATATAAATTTTTAATTGATAAAACCAATCGGCAGAAGTATCAACAGTTACTTCAAAATGATCTACTAAATTATTCAAAGCAAATCCTATAACTTTATTCCCTGTGATATTTACTGTTGTTCCTATTATTTCTATTGTCACTTATTACCCCCCTTTTGTTTATTTAATTGTATTTATACTTTAAAAATATCTTTAATTTTATTTATAGCATCAGTTAAATAATGGATAGTAGCAGTTAGAAAAGCACCAACTATTACTAAGCTATCAAAAGCAGTTAAAGCCTCTTCACCTATATCAATACCAATACAAGTTGCAAAAGAAGGAACAATAGTTATTACAATAGTTAATAGTCCTATACATATTCCTAAAACTAAGAATTTCACACAACTATTCCCTATTTTTTTCCAATCAAAAGTTCCTTTATCAATTTTAATACTTTTCCAAGCACCAAGGCCCATATTAGCTAAATAAGCGCCTATAAACATTAATAACCCAATACCTACTTTTTCTAAATTACCCAATATTATAAAAAGTAATTCATTCATTTTTCATCTTCCTTATTATTAAAGTTTTCTTTATCCCAAAACAACGCCTTGTACATAGATATTAGAATAATCTGTATATTGATCTATAACAAGAGCTTTTATTTTAAATACATCGTCCTCTTGAAAACTAATATCATTAAACTGCACAGCTGTATTATTTGTAGAAAACATTATCGAGGTTTTACCCAACCAATTAATTTTTTCGCTTACCGTACAAGACCCTAAATACTTCCACACGTTATCATAAATCTGTATATAAAAATTTAATATTGCATATTTTGGCTCGAATCCCAGAATAAAAGATTTTTTTTGACTGTTTATTGTATCATTAATATAAACAATATCCCCCCCCCAGCAAAGGGGGCATTATTCACAAAATTTATCATATCTACCTCTTATTACAATATATCCATATCATAATCAACATTGTCTATATCTTCTTTGGTATTTAATGTATCTATATAAGCACAAAGTTTTTTATAACGTAAAAGAATATTATTCTTATTTTCATTCAACTTTGTAAAAATAGTTTCTATATCTTCTTTACTATATAGTTCATAATCTTCTCCATCAGCATGATATAAATAATTATCATTGTTTTTATCATAATTAACATTATAATAAGCTGATAAAATATTTAACTGGTCAGTTTCCATAAAAGAAAAATGCTTTTTTATCTGGTCAGATAAAACAATATCAATTCCATTTTTTATTTCTTTAGAGCATCTTTTAGAAAATATAGATTTCTTTTTATTTTTATATTCTTTTATAATATCATCTGGCAAAGGAATTTCTGATAATGATATTATCTCATTATTTTCATTAAATTCAATTTTTACAAAAGGAAAAGAGTCAGGAATAGAAATATTGTCTGGAATAGCTACCCATCCATCAGGGACCGGACAATCTTGTTCCCAAATGGAGTTTTCATACGATCCATTTTCATTTGGTATTAAATTAATTATTTTCATTTTATGATACCCCTACAATATATACACAATATTCAGTTAATCCTGAATTAAATCTATTAGCAGAAAATTCGCCCACAGAATTGAAAGTGATCTTTATTTGAGAAGAAGTGGCACTAATATTTAAGTTTGAGCCATTAATTTGTTCATTACCTAATGTTATACTATAAATCCCTTTTGATATACTATACATAAACACACCTTCTGCCAAACCACCAGAATCTGCATAATATATTAAAAAATCTGCTTTGAAAGAAGTAGGGATAGTTATACTATTACTGCCATTTCCTGATCTTTTACTAATTGCAACTAATGGATAATTTACATAATCAGATTGAAGAACAAATTCAGTCCCACTATTAGTAACATTAATATGAGCGCCATTTAATTCTAATTTAATTTTTGGTTCAGTTGCTTCTGCTTTTAAAAAGCCTAAACTACCATCAATATTAATATTACCTTTAACATTACCACCATTTAATGGGAGATAATCCCCCCCCCCAGATTCACCTATTTTACTATTTAATTCCATCAATACTTGAGATACATTAGTACCAGTAAAACCAGTAGTATCTTTACTTAATTTGATTTGAGTATCTAATGATTCTGGATATAATTCATCATAATCAGAATCATTCTTTTGTTTCATAGTAATATTATATTTAGACATTTATTTCCATTCTCCATTTGATCCTATTTTTACGATACATTGTTTCCAAGCACCATTAACGCCATAATAAACAGTACCTTTAACCCATTTATTATTAACTCCTACATATACATTGTTATCATCTGATGAAGTATCTTGCCAAATAGCATATACAGTTCTTACATTATTATTCCATTGTTCCACCCATGTTTTATAAGAACCAGAAGAAGTAGTAGACCATCCTAACAATATATGATCTGCATAAGACAATGAAGGTTCAGTAGGAATATTATTAGTTTTAGTTCCGGTGCCATAATAATAATTTGTACTACTACTACTACTAACAGTAGTTCCACCATTTTGAGGATAATAAACCATTTGCTCTTGTTTTTTATAAACCCCATAAAGAGTGGTGTAGCCAGCGCCGTAGGCTTGTTTATAATCTGAATAACTTACAGAACTACTTGACGATGATATACTCCATCCCTGAAAAGAATAGGAAGAATCAGATAAACATGAAGTATTAACAGTTCCATAATCAGTAGACATTACATGCCCACCATCATGATCTCCTCTTCCATAATAATACGCATCAGTCGTCTTTGTAGAAACAGAAACAGATTGTCTTGAACTACTTCCTCTATAATAATATTTTGTGTCGGTAGTAGTCCCCCCACCTTTAAAATAAACCCCATAAAGAGTGGTGTAGCCAGCATTATAAGCCTGTTCATAGTCTGTATAATAAAAATCGGTGGTTCCGTCCTCCGTTGCCCACCCCTGAAATTCATAAGTGCTATCTGCCGCACAAGAAGTAGTCACTGATCCATAAGTGGTCGAAACATCTCCTTCTTCATATACACCTTTACCATAAATATAAGAAGTTTCTTTTTTTTCGTATGCTGTCACAGATCGTCGAGTACTATTGCCTCTATAATAATATCTTGTACTTGTAGAAGTTTCACCTTCTTGACTATATATGCAATATAAGGTCTGTCTATTAGCTGTAGCCCAACTATTCAAAAATTCCATGTGAGCATCATAAATACCATTCCTGCTGGAATCAATCGAGGCGCCAATTAAATTCCATCCTACTAATGTGCATTCACTACGCAAGTTTGGATTGTCAAGACTGTTAAGTAACTCAGAACTACTAAATCCTTTATAATATACTGTTGCAGCATATTTAGGTAAATCTAAATAATATACATAACTGATGCTACCAACAGTAATAGCTGTATCATAATATGTATCACATAATACAATTTGCAATTCTAAGGAGCTTTCTTCTGGATAGGCATTTAAAGTAACATATCCAGAACTTCCAGACAATCTTCCTTTATACCAATAACGATAATTAGTAAAAGAACCACCTATATAAATATAATAATTACTTGTTCCTCTAACTTGTATTCTCGCCCCATCATTAAACCCATTAGGCCCAACCCATGATGCAGAAGTAGGTTTTGCAAAATTAGCCATTATATCTCTCCTTTAAGCATCATAAGCAATCAAAATAGCGCCATTAGTAACCCCTGGTAAACTGGAAGTGCTACCATGCAAAATGATCTTATAAGGTAAATAAGATTCAGGTATCTTTCCACCAGACAACTCTACTCTCTGACCTAAAGCAGTATTCATTTCACTTATAGTTTTATTGAAAGTAGCCATAGTAAATTGATCTGTGCCTACATAAGCAGTTATGTCATTACCACTTGTTGACGCTTCTGATGCTCTAACTACATCACTCATAATTACCAACCTCCTTCATCAGCTTGTGCCCAAGTCAATCCTAATTTATCAATATCAGCAAATATTTTGCTTAATGCCGTTACTTCATCGAAAGTATATGCCTGAGCAATTTCCCCGCCAGTTACTTGAAACCAAACATCTCCTGTTTTTATGTCTGCAGGAGGCTCAGTGCTTACCTTTATAATATCAGGCTTATCTTGAGGTTTAACAGTTTCTTCTACTGCAACTATTTTAGTAGTAATACTGTTTATTGTTTCCGCAACCATTTTCTTTGTATCAAATTGTGCATTTTGTAATTGATTCAAAGCATTTGAATACTGAAAACGGTCCCAACTATTCTTAAATTTTTGCCATATTTCTCTATCATTCTTATGAATATCTTGGCTTCTTTCTGAATATTTCATATACAAATTATCCCTTTTTACGTAACTTCTCCAGTTATTTGAAACCAAAAATCACCAGGTTGTAATCCCTCCGGCTCTTCTTGAGATACTACATATCCAATCGTATACCAATTCAAAGTATATTCTTGAATAGCATTTAAAGTATCATTCATTGTATTAAAATAATCAGCAGTAATTATTTTTTTCTGATGATCGGGAATTTGCTCCAAAAACTCATTTGCCGCTGCTATATCTCCACGACTCATGGCAGATTGATATTGTTGAATCATCTCTCCATCTTCGGCCGTTATATTTTGTAATGTTTCAAAAGTTTGTATTTCATCAGGAAAGACAGTCATATTTTCACTTCCTTTTTAAGATAAATCGAGAGTATATGTGCCTGGTTTATCAACAATAATTTGACGATAAGCCCACAATCCGCTTTGATTTAAATAACGAACATAATAATTTCCCGCACTTGGTAATTGTAAATTCAATTTATAATTTATAGTAGTACCGGAAGCAATCAACGCCTCTCCTGAATCTAAAACTTGTATAGGTGTTTTTTCATATATTGTCGTTATATCTAAATAAATATACTGATTACTATTAGAAGTTGTATAATATGGATAAAATGTAATAGCATTAATATTCATGGATACAGAATCAGAATAAGTAACAGAAAAAGATTTTATTATATATTTTTTTAATTCTTGCCCTCTCGCTGAATGGGTAAATAAAATATTAACATCTAACCAAGGAATAGGCAAAGTAGATAAAGTAATACTATCATTTAGTCTTGTTGCCCAATAAAGCTCTATATTTGCTCTTTGCAAAGCTAAATCATCATTTATGATATTATCATATTCTCCACCATAACACACTTTGCGAATTTCACCAATAGACCCATACACATAAAAAGGACTATTCACATTCAAATCTTTAGCAATAGCATATACTTGGTCATGTCCCAACAAAATATACGGAGGCTCTTCATACCTAAATTGAATTACATAATACTCTCCTTCAGAAAGCGACCTAATAATAGTACCGTTAGGATCAGCTAAAGATTTAGGCTGTGATCCATCTGCATTCATAGATACAAATTCAAAATTTCCAGAACCAGAAGGAGCGATAAATCCCAATGTCTCATTATAATCATAAGCCTCTGGTCCAGCAGAGTTGGGCAATGTTAAAACATTAACATTAGCACCTTCATATCTAATACTCTTTATCTCAGGAGTTTCACAATAATAATCTACTTCGTTAGTTCTTCCATAAACTTCTATAACATTTTTCACTGATTCAAAATCTGTATTTACATCTTCACCAATCAATACATCTTGCAAAATTGAATCAGTCATTGTTATCGGTTCATCTTCATCAGCGGGAATAGGTTCATAATGAAATATACCATCTATATCAAAATAAACTTGATAATTAGGAAGAATATCTCTAAGTTCTTCCAATAAATTATACAAAGTCCCGCCCCTATCTATTTGTATATCATAAGGAACTTCTTGAATTACACCATCAACATTCTTACACTCTTCTACAACATATTGCTCAAATCCTGCTAATTTAATAGTTGCAATAATAGCATCTCTTACGTTGCTACCTTCTGGAATAAGAGTAGGAACACCAGGTAAATATCCATTCCTTAATCCAGTCATTTTTGCCATTAAATCTAATCCCTGCAATGACAAAGAATTGGTAGTAGCATCATAAGTCCATGAAGGAGCATTAACCATAAATATACCTTGATTATACCATTGTATCTCTCCAGTGAGTATATTATTATATCCAACTAATATCTTTATATATTTATCTAACCAAACATTGCTTCCTGGTTCTGCATTGAATTTATCATCTACTGCAATTAATGTTAAATTACAACTTCTTCTTAAATCACTATCTGCATCAACATCTATTGATAAATCCATTAAACTTCCACTTATCTCATCGTCCACTTTATATTGTCCAGATTCAAGAGATAAAATTTGAATTTTAAGATATAATGCAGTATTTTTCTGTTTTAATATTTGTAAATCTGCTTGACTAAGACTTATCATATTAATACTCCAAAGGAATCATTCCATTATTATATAAATCATCTCTATTGTTTGGCGCTCCTATTTCCGTCCAAGATGAAGTCACAGTAGTTATTCCCATGCCATAACTTGCATTATAATCAACAGAAGGAGAATCAACAATAATAGTAAGCCAAGAATTTCCATTCCAATCTTTAATAACTTTTGGTTTTTTATTAGTCAAAAATTGTAATATCCTGTTAGTTTTAGTAACAATTTCTCGACGATTTATTATGCCATTCTTTTCAAAACCATCAGGAAATATATTTCCTGTAATACCACCTGTTTGATAATTAGGAGTCCCATTATAAATAATCGTTGGATATTTTTTCCCAAAGACTTGATAAACTCCTACTTGTTGATTTTGCATTGTAGTAGAATAACTGACACCATTATAAAATTTAATAATACTATCTACATCACAAACAAAAACTCCTCTAAAATTAACAAGAATTTCATTTGTAATATATTCCATTTCATGTCCAAAAGTATCAACAGGAACAAGAGCATATTCATAAATAGTATTATTTTCTGAAACTAAATTATCATAAAAATGAAAATTATATTCTCCTCTGCGGTTTAACTGAAAATCTTGAATAGTAATCCAATCAAAATCGCCCTTAACTCTTCTCTTAAACCGAACTCCATCAGCAAATGAAATCTGACCTAACGAACTTCCTGCATCTAAAGTCCCATCAAAATGAGCATCCATAATAGTATCTATTCCCCATCCATCAGGAGGGACATTAGTGTAATTAATATTTGTATTTTTAGAAACTATTAAACGATCATATATACCGCCTTTTATTTTTACAGTAGTAAATACATCGCCTTGACTAAAAGGAAGAGGATCAACCGAATTTCCATCTGAATAAAAATTATATCCTAAAAGTCCTATCATGTCTGTTCCCCTAAATTCTCTATAATTAATTCAAATAAATTATCTACGTATTTGACCCATAAAAATAACTGATCTTTATCTTTAGGAATAGGTATTGCGTCACTAAAAACAACATGCACATCTTTAATTGATGTTAAATCAGGATGATTGTCGGCATGTAATTCAAACCAGGCTAAATTTTCTTCCTTGTCCTCATTATAAAAAATACCAACTTGTTTTATTTCATTTTCCAACATTATATTATAAACATTAGGTATACCCCCACCAATAGTTTCATAAGTATCAAAATCTCTTCCCCATACTCTTAAAACATATCCATCAGGAATAACAATATTTTTATCCCAAGTTACAGAAGGGGTCTTTTTATTCTTTGTTCTTAGATCAGCTTCCTTATTATCAATATACTCAATGTCTCCCTCACCTGTACCAGGTAAAGAACTTAAATTTACAGTTATTTCCACTCTTCCTTCATCACATAAATTATTTAGTTGAAGAGCATCGCTTCCTACTCCAGATTCTATATAATAAACACTAAAATCAAAAACATTCGGATAGGTGTCTATAAAATCATGTTCCGTTACTATATCTACGTCAATATGATATCTACTGCCATTTTGAAAACCAGTAAAAACATGACTAAAAGTATATTTTCCGCTATTTTCTTCATAAGAATATGACACCGTTTTAACGCCAGTTGAAGACACCATTACATCATTTTCATCATACATTTTTATATTATATGATTTTAGTAACTCCTTGCTTCCAACGCCGGGGCTATAATTAAATATAAAATTATAACTTGCCCAACTAAGGCTTGCAATATAATTAGCACCTAAAACCGTAGGAGTGGATATTGCCCAAAATACTATAGTATTAGAAACTGATGATGTACCATCATCATTATATGTCGTTAAAAAAGCCCGATATTGTTTTTCATTGGAAATAGAATTAATAGGCATACTATGTTCATATATCCCGTCACCTTTATACCAAGGATATAATTTTGAAGTTCCCTGATAGACATAATTATCGCCAGAACTGGATATATCTTGCACATACAATTTACTTCCTTCCGGCTCATCTCCCCCAGCTATTGAAAAGCGGAAGGGTATTGAATTGCCAAAAGGAGTACCAGTCAAAGCGTTAAAAGTAGGTTGAGACAATAAATTAGGCGTTGCTAAAGACATGAAACCACCTCCTTATCATTTAGGTGCTAAAATAAAACCCTGACTCATTTGCCCTTGAGGTATAAATACTTTGACAGTTTGATTTACAACTAAATCTCCTATGTTTCCTCCATACACGGGCAATTTATAAGTTTTATCTTTTACTTTTACTTTCTTTTCTCCATCTTCTAATACTACTAATCCAGTATATATTTGAGTTGTATTTTTTCTTACTTTAGCATCAATTAATACTTCAATAGCATCTATAAAAATTTTATTGAGATTAACCATATACTCCCCTTAAAAATATAAGAGGGGAAGTTATCCCCTCTTATATGCTGTCTGATAAGCAAAATTAACTAAAGATTGAACAAATTCTTGAACGTCATTTTTATTCTTAATACTTGGGAAAGATAAATCTACATTACTCATATTAAGCTGGAATCCTTTGTCTTCTGTCGGTAAATTGCTTAAAAGATCAATAGGATTCATTTTGCCCCAATCCCATAAATTCTTTGTGACATCAGAAGGGAGAATACTATCCCCAGTATTTAATAACCTAAGTTCAGGCCCTTCTTCTCCCACAAGAGACATACCGCCTTTAGAAGACAAAGTGCCCTTAGCATTCTTTTCAACTAATTTGCTCCAAAGACCATTAATTGGATTATATTTAGCACCAGGAGTATATGGATGTACAATCTCATAATCTCCTCCGGCTGTATGAATAATATCACCAATAGTAGCACCTTCTGGAGCATTACCGCCTGGAGCTACATCTAAATGTTTCCCGCCACCAACATATTCACTTTGATAGCTACCATCTTCATTAACTCCTGTAATTCTATAATTACCACCAGCAGTTGAAACTATTGTGCCAACAGGTAATCCCTTAGTTTGTGTTTTACCATCCTTAATATCAACATCTATAACACCGACACCAGGAACCCAAGCAGTACCCGGAGTCCCTCTTCCACCTTCGGCATTTGGACCAGATACTACTGTATTTTTATCTTGCCCTGTTTGCCAATTTTCGTTTTCGAGTTGTTGCATGAGTTGAATATATCGGTCAACATAATCCTGTAAATTACCAAGACGTTTTTCCCAATTATCTCCCTCAAGTTTAATACCTAATATTTGTTCGGCTAATAAACGATCTTGAAGATCATTGACTTCGTCAATAGCACTACCATATTCATCAACATAATCCTGCCAATATTTAATTTTTTCTTCAAGAATTTTTAACTCTTCGTCTCTATTTTTCTCTAACTGCTCTATTTGCTCTTCGAGAGCCTTTTCAGCCTTATATCTATCCAGCTCTTTTTGCGCTTCAGAAATAGCGTCTGTATCTTGTATATATTGAAACCGTCCATCTTTATATACATACAATTTTTGAGTACGAGCTTTTGCTAAGGCATCCAACTTTTCTTGAAGCTCTATCTGCTCATTAGTTTCTTCATTTTGCTTCTCTAATTTTTCTATCTCAGCATCATATTTATCATTAATAGCATCTTTTTGCTCTTCGAGTTTGTCTATTTCTCTTTGAGCTAATTCAGCTACATAATTTAAGGCTTTTTCAATATTATCAGCTTCAGTTTCCCACGCATCACGTTCAGCCTCTATATAATTATCGAGCGCATCTTCTCGTTGTTCAAGATAATACTCATAATCAATTAAGCCTTGTTCATACCAATCGTCCATCCATTCCATGACGCGACGCCAAGCATCAATTTCATTATCAGCGCCCCAATCATTGAAATAATTACGATCTTCTATATAATCTTCTGAGCGTTTTAATCGTTTATCAAAGGCATCCTGTTGGAGTTTAAGAATATCTTCTTCATACCCCCACCACTCTTTCTGAAGTTCCATTATATACTCAGACTCATCGTCAAGTCCTTGTTTTCTATAACTTTCAGCTTCATCATGAGCTTTCTTTTGCATTTGACGTAAATGAGCTATCTGTTCTTGTTCAGTAGCACCATTCTTTTCCATTAAATACAATTTATGATCTAATATATCCATCTGTTCTTTATACAGATCATTTTGTTCTTTAATGGCATCATTTTCATCCTTTATTGCTTTGGTAGAAGATTTAGCAGTAGATGTCTTTTTCTTGGAAGCAGAAGATGAAGAGGAAGAAGAAGGTTTTTTAGAAGATGGCGGTTTCGAGGTAGAAGGTTTTGACCCAGAAGGTTTTTTATCTCCCCATAAATTTCCAACAGTGTCTGAAACATCTATTATAGATTGTCTTCCTGTACCTTGAGCATATCCACCTTTTACATCTTCTTTTTCTACTTTATGCCCAACATTCCTACTAATGTCTTTATTAGAAGTAACAACCGCTCCTTTGGGTAAAGTAACTATTTCAGGACCTTGTTCTCCTACCCAATATTGCCCGGCTCTATTTACTTTACCTCCCTGAGCTTTGCCGCCGCCAAGATCAGGAATAATATAACCTAAAACTTTCTGAGCACCGGAACCAATTTGTGAAATAATTCCCTTCAAACTATTCCAAATTGAACTGACTCTATTATAACAATTTTGAGCAGCAGAAATTAAACCGCTGAATGCGCCCTGAGATGCACTTGTATCTACTGGATTATTTGTAACCTCTTGTTGAGCATCTTTTACTCCTTCAACAGGTCCAGCAGCATCTTCAGCCGCAGACTTTTCTTCATTTAATTCGGTCTGACTTGCATCTGTATTAGCCGGATTTTCAGTCACTCTCTTTTGAGCAGTGGCAACTAATTCTAATGCTCTTGCATCGGCATCTGCTACTCCCTTACTCTCTAAGAAAGAAGCAATCATGTCAACATTCGCATTAGCCAGTCCTTCAACGCCTAATTGAGCCTCTAACATCGTATAAGCTAAATTAGTGACTTGTTCTTGAAATTCCTCAAAAGTGGTAGAACCAGATACAAGCCCCTCAAGAATTTCATCCCAACCTTCCAATCCACTAAATGCTTCATTTAACTGCATAATAGACTCAAAACTTAACTGTCCATTTTCAGCAAATTCAGCTACAGATTGAGAAAGTATGTCAAAATATCCGCCTACATCTCCTAAACCACTTAATTGCCCTGATAAAGAATTTATGCTTTCTGCCGCCGCCTCAATAGTTGTTCCAAAATGATCCTGAAAGAAATCAAGAACACTAATGGTTTCTCCATTTAGTACCATTACAGCATTCTTTAATCGTTTTGGAAGCTCTCCTGTCTTTGCATATAACTGAGTCATTGTATCCCAATATTCAGTTAATACGCCCTCTTGCTCTAAAAGGTCATCATTAGCTTCAGCTATTTGCTTAAAATCGCCAGTACTTAAAGCCTCATCGACTGCTTTTTGATAATTATTCCACTGAGTAATTGCTTTTTCGATATATAGCTCAGTGTCCATCATTTCTCCAGTAATAGTAGCACGAGTTTTTTGTCCTGATGCTATTCTATCACCGATCGGAGAAGCAGTTAAAATAGCTTCTAATTTTTCAGTCTCAAGAGACGCTATATTGTTCTTCATCTGTTTTAATTGCTCATTATAAGCTGCTAAAACAGATGCACTTGCACCGCTACCCTCTAATTCTGCTATTTTCTGTTCAAGTTCGGAAACAGCTTCTGTTGTTTCATCAATCTCATCTTGAATAACATGCTCGGCAGTAGCTTCTTCCATAGATTTCTTTGCAGCAAATCCAATGGAAATAAGCGCACTAACTAACATCGCAATAGGTCCAGCAAAAGTCCCTATTTTGCTTAATGCCCCAGATAGTTTACCAACAGAACCAGACGCTTTACCAGCGGCAGAAGCAATACCACTTATAGCATCACCAGTAGCAGAAGCAGCGGAAGCAGCTTTGCCCACATCCCCCATAGTGGAAAACAATTTACCCATATTAACAAATTTAGCTCCCACTTTCCCGGCAATAGCTAAGAAACCTGTGAGAACTCCGCTTAATAAAGTAAATTGTGTTACTGCTACGCCAACATCTGTTGATAATAACTCTAACCCAGTGTTAGCTAAATCTAATATTCCTTTAACCAAATCACTATCTATAACAGAAGTAGATAGTTCTTGGAAAGTATTTTTAAGGTTGCCAACTTTTGCCTCTAAGCTATCCATATAAGCGGCATTTTCTCTTGTGGCAGAACCTGCAGAATCCATTGCAGTTGCCGTTGCACTTATAGCAGATTCAAAGTTGGTCATAACAGAAGTTAATACGTTAAATTGGTTTTTACCAGCAAGAGCCTCACCAATAGCAGCTTGTTCTACACTGGCTAATTCATCCCAAGCAACCGATTGACCTTCTACACCTTCATAAAGTTCTTTTAAAACTTCATATGTTGATTTCATTTCTCCCTGAGAATCTCTCAGAGAAATATTAACTTTGCCATTAGCAGCTACATATTTATCTGTTTCAGCCGCTAATGCTGCTATGTTCAACCCTATTGTTCGTAGACCATTGCCCACCTTACTTGGCTGGCCTACAAGGATTTCAGTCTTTTATGTTTAGAATTTTTTGTTTAAATGAATTGTTCTAATTCCTTTTATATTTCTATAAAAAATAGACCATATCTTAATATATAATATTTTATATATTTAGGGCGCTTAGGCTTTCGCCTACACTACTCACTTCGTTTGTTAATACAACTTATTCTCTATTAAGAGTTACATTTATTATTTGCTTTCGTTGGCCGTTGAAGGTTATACTATATTTCAATAGTATCTTCCCTGCGGATTGTCTACATATTTTTATTCTTATTACTATACCTTTGGCATTACCCTAAGCCCTTATAATATCACTATTATAAGTTAGTAAATAAAACTTTAAGATATCCCCGCAATTCACCCTATACTGGCAAGAAATCCACCAGCCGTAACCAAACCTATCGTCTCTTCAAATGTATTCCCTGTTGTTCCTAATGCTGTACCAGCTTTTATAAGAGCAGTAGATAAATCATTAGTACCAACAGCAAAATTATTGGCTGTCTCATTGCTATATTAAAATAAATTTTTATTATTTGTTTAATATTCGACTATATCTTTATATTTAACTAAATATATCAGGGCGCTTGGGCTTTCGCCTACTCTACTCACTTCGTCTATTAAAATAGCTTATTCTCTATTAAGAGTTACATTTATCATTTGCTTTCGATAGTCTGTGAAGATTCATCTTTGTTTCAAAAGATGCTTTCCTGCGGATTGTTTATTATTATATCCTTTTTCCTTATTACTATTCCTTTGACATTACTCTCAGCCCTTATAATATCACTATTATAAGTTAGTAGAAAAAGACATTAAAATATTCCCGCAATTCACCCTAAAACGGCCTTTATTAAAACCGCATCAATAATATGCTCGGAATTTTCAGCCTCTATATTAAAGGCTTTCATTTGAGAGATCAAAAATCGTGCTGCGTCAGCACTTGATACTTGAGTATCAGCTATATTTGTATATTTAACCGCTATTTCTGCTAATAAAGCAGAATCACTATCATCAAAAGAGTTTTTTCTGAATTCAGTGGCAGCTTGTAACATTTCCGACAGTTAATCATCTATTGGACCATATTCTTCCATTTGTTCATTTTGCTCTCGATTATCTTCTTCAATCATTGATTCAATAACTCCTTCATCTGTTTTCTCCTTTGAAAAAATAGCACAAAAAATCCCTGTTATTCCTACCATAATAAATGGTAAACAAACTACAATTTTTGGCAATTCAGAAGGTCCAGCATAAAGAATAGCTAAAAGAATAAACCAAGCAATTATTAAAACAAAAACAAACAAACACACCATGACTCCCATCTCCTTTTTAATTCTATTATAATTTTATCACTCATAAAATTAAAAAGTCAATAGACAATTTTAACAAAAATACTTTCATATTTTCCTGGACTATTTCTTCACCCTATAATATTTGGAGGGGTCGAACTTTTAAAGTCTCTTGACACATCCCTCATCAGGACTTCGCAACCAATCAACCATTCAATGATTATATAATCATTCCAGACTTAGGTATTTCTACCATATCTTATTCTATTTATTGTTAATAGTTTCCCGCATTCATATTATCATATCTCATATAATATTGTAGCTAAATAGACTTTAGGTGTTATTGGATTTTGAACGATTCTCAGTGCTAATTTACCATCTTAACACTCCGGCCAGAAATATTAACCGGTACGCCCAAACTGTTTACCAGCTTGAGATAATTGTGAAGTATAACTCTGCAGTCCTTCTTCACTCAGGTCAGAAACTTTCTTGACATTTATATTAGGAAGTAATTGATAAAATATCAATTATATGGACGCTACTCCATTCCCCTGTTTATATAACAGCTTTAATTTTCATTAAAGATTAGACTATATCTTCTTCTATAAATAATAGAAGTGTGCCATTTCAAAATACCAAACACTTGTATTTTTACTCCTTTTCAGGATAGTCGTTGAACGTTCCTTTATTCAAGGCTTCGCTGCTGATTATCTATTAATATTTACTTAGGATTTAACCATATAAACATATTTTGCTTTTTTTCTACTTTCGTAACATTCACACTTAGGCATGTTTCATCCTTATGTTGTAGTAGCAAAATCTTTAAGACGTCCCAGCAATTAGACACATATTTTTACACTCATCTCACAATAAGCGAGAGCAAAAAAGTTCACTCTGTCAATGCGCTATCTAATTCAAAGACTTGATCCACCATAGACCTAATAGCACTTGCCGAAGCATCCATAATCATATTTGCTTCTTGGAAAGTTAAGCCTATGTCCTTAGCAATGTCATTCAAATTTTTAGCACTATTTGTCGCCTTATCTAATCCCGAAGAATCAGCACTTATTTTTATTTTAGAATCTATTCCTTTTAACTGACTCTTTATACTTGATAAATCAAGTTCTACATCAGTTATAATAGAATAATTAGAGCCTCCTGCCATAACTCACCCATCCTTCATTATTTATTATTAATTTTGCTCCATGCAATAAGTATGGCTTCAGCCTGATCATCTTGAGTTTTCTTGCTTTTAGGCCCATGCCATTCTAATTTTAAATTAAATAATTTATTTGCCATAAGAATAGCTTTTTCCTTTAGCACTTCTCTTTTACGACCATCTTTTGTTCCATCGAACATATTCAACCTACTTCTCCAAACAGTAGGAGAAATATATTCAATTTCTATATCAAAATTAACACAAATATCAAAAATAAAACCATGAACAGCCCCCAATAATAAAAGATTTTTACTACTTCTGCTTTCTAAAGGGACATCTTCCATATAAGCCATTATAGGTTCATATTTTTTAATTATTTCTTCTATTTGATCTTTTTGTTCTTTCAATCTTTGATGCCATTCATCACTCTTAGCTCTGATTTCTGTACTGTAAACTAAATTTTTATTATTAAAAATAGAAATACCAGTACAAGTAGTGGACGCATCAATCCCCATAACTACACTCATTAACTTTTATCCAATCCAATACCAGAAGTATGGCGTTTCCATCTTAATCCAGCAGCAGTCATTCCAGCTTCAAAATATTGTCTTAATTTATTTTTTCCTAAAACTTTCTGAAGTTGTTTAAAAGCATTTCTTTTGGTAGTCCAAAATCCTGTTCCAAATACATGCCCCGCCATACCTTCGTAAATAATATCAACTAATCCTTGCCTAACATCTTCTCCTGTAAATACAGAAGGGTGGTATCCTAATTTTTCAGGAGCCCATTTAAACTCTGATGAAATTCCTCCACCACCCCCTGATGTTGCTTCCCAGGCTTCTCCAAAAGTATAAGTTCTTCCATACACGTTGGGAGACCCTGCATTATATACTACTTCTTGAATAATATCATAATTTTCTTCTAAAATTTTGTCAGCAGTATAATCAACGGCTTTTTGCAAGGCAGGTTCTAACAATGCTCTTAATTCCGCATCATTTCGAGCGCCCATTTTTCACCTTCAAAGAATTATCTATATAATTTACAATTTGAGTCAAACTTCTTTCAATAGAAGTATAATATTTAATACATTTATCAATGTCATCTAAATTTAAAATTTGACTTTTCACAGTATCAATTAAACCAGAAGAATGTAATAATTCATGCCCATTCTTACTAATTTCTTCATCTTTTATATCTGTACAAAAATGAAGAACTAAAACATCATAATTTATTTGTTTTTTATCCCAATCGTCAAATTTCATTACACCACGAGCAATGGCATATACTTCAGAATAATCTAAATATCTTTTTACATGAACATCATATTCTTCAAGATAGATGGCATCTTTTTCCTTTATTTGTTTCATACAAAACTCCCTTTATAATTTAATAAATTTTGCAATATAAGCTCCTCCTAAGCCTATTAAAACTAAAATTAAAGGCCAATTATTTTTTATATATTGCAAAATATCAAATTTTCCTTTATCTTCCACTAATTGAATTTTGTTACTAACTTCATCTATTTTATCATTAGTTCTGTCTGATAAAATATTGAACTCTTCGCGAATTTCCTTAATAGATGTAGATTGAAGCTCCATTTTTTCATTTAATGCCCGCATAGAATATTGCACCTCTTGCATAGTTTCACCCAACAATTCACAAATTGATACATTTCTATCCACCATCTCTTTTAAAAATGGGCGCGTACTTTCAATCTCGACCAACCTTTTATCTATATTATTTAATCTTTTATAGATTGCATCAATATCTTTCTCTACATCCATTTACAGCGCCCCTTTAATAGACCACTTCCCATTTCTATCCTTAGATAGTTTTACATAAACTGGAACATAATCAAACGGATTTTTTAAGATAATAATATTATTTTTAACTTCTATATATAAAGAATTTTTCTTTTCAAATTGTACTTTATAATAATTCTTAGGTATCACTTCTGGTTTTTTTTTACAAGTATTGTTCATTCTTGGATTAACCCTATATTCATTATTTTTATTGCAATAAAATAAAAAAGGACAAAATCCATTATCTACATTGCATTTTCCAGCTTTAATATTAACATATTCACACATTTTTCTAATATAAATATAGGAGGGTTTTCCCTCCTATATTTATCAACTATAAATTATTCTACAGTCACCTTAACAAATGCAGGTTCTACTTTGCCCGTATAATCAGTTAAATTAACAGAAACAATAGCTGTACCAGCAATAGAACCAGCAGTTATTTTACCATCATGTGCCCCAACAGCAGTACCGGTAGCAGTAGAAGCAGGATCACTTTCTATTGCAAAAGTAAAGTTAGAATTATCTTTCCGCTGTGCAGGAAGAGTACCTTTATAAATTACTCTAACAGATAAGGTTTCAGTCCCATTTTGAGAAAGTTCAACATCACCGTTTTCTACAGCAATACCAATAACATCATCCTGCCATTTAGCATTATAAATTTCCTCGGTCATAGTACCTTAATAGGGGTCCTCTTCACAACTGGTCTCATCATTAATAGCTAAAGCAGAACCAGTTAAAGAAACGGTAGCAGCACCAGTAGAAGTTAGTGCAAGATTTTGATTACTTTATGTTCACATAAGTTCGTTAATCTTATGCCGTTTTTAACAGCTTACACTTTCGTGCAAGAACAGACTATATGTTCAACTTAATTGTTCGTTATTCGTCATGTCAATATACCCAATAGAATGACCGGCCAACAAATAATCAATTTCTTGTTGTAATCTTTCTATTGTAGGTATACTATCTTTTTTATCACCTAAAATACGCAAAACTTTATACCCTTGATTAATCAACCAATGATTTCTACGTCTATCATAATCTTTCATATCTTTATGCCAAAATACCCCGTCATACTCGACATCAATCTTAACATTATTAAGAATTAATAGACAATCTAAATTTATTTTATCAACAGGATAACCAGGTTTGCAATTTTCTTTACCATATAATTGAATTAACATATTGATAATTTTTTGTTCTGGCTTAGATGTTGGCACTGTTCCATTTTTATACATAGATTTTTTGGCCTTAGCTTGCAATATATCACTTTTAACAGGATTATCAACACCATAATTTTTAATCATACTATTTTTAAATTTTTCTTGTCCTATTTTTGTTTGCATAGCATAAGGTTTGCCGTATTTAGAAATCATTGACTCTTTAGCTTTAGCCCGTAATTTTTTATTTCCCCATAAAGAAGTTGAATTATATTTTCTTAATAAAGTATCTCGTATTTTTAGTTGTTTACATTGTTTACATGCCTGTTTACCGCGATCTTTTCCAATATTATAATTTGCATATCTTGTTTGATATTGTCTTCCGCAATAATCACATATACAAATCACATTCATTCGACTTCTTAAAGGCATATCTTTTGCAGGAACAAAAAACTCATCACCAATATATGTATAATGATATCCTTTGCTAATATAATGTTTTTTATTATTTGAAGACCATTTTACTGATATTATTTGATTATCATTAAACATTTCATTCCTCCTTTCTATAAAAATATAACGAACAATCAAGTGCCGGATTTTTCAACTCACTTGAGTTTACTTCCCCACAAGGGAATAGTCGTTGAACCTTTCTCTATTCGAGAAGTGGCTGCTAAATACCCATTGCATAAACACTTAGGATTTAACCTTATGTCATTCTTTGCTTTTTTTCTACTTTCGTAACATTCACACTTAGGCATATTTCATCCTTATGTTGTAGTAGCAAAGACTTTAGGGATTCAAAGCAATTAACCCGGAGCATATACTAATCACTTAATATATGTGGCATTATTTTTAAGCAATCTTGGACTTAAAAATTTCACCATCCATTTGTAATCTTGGTACATCAGTAATTAACCGACCACAACGGGTCTGATCAGTTTGTACATTAATATCACCAGAATATAAATCATTTAAAATAACCACATGAAGTTCAGAAGGAACATATTGAGTTTTAATTCTAATAGATTTAGCGTTCTCATTCTGATAAAAATACTTGACACAATAATGATCGTTGCTCTGAGAACTAGGAATCGTCATAGTATTGCCACTAATAGCACCGATCGTCCAATTAGAATCAGCAGGTTTCTTATACCAACCAATTAAAGTACCATCGAACATCACAGGAGTCTCAGTGAGTTCAACATTGCCTCCACCACCACTGACTGTCACTTCTTCTTCTATAACAGATAAGCCTCCAGATTCAATATTAACGCCAAGAGAAGCCGCAATATACTCGAAGTTGAACATTGTGTCGGTCAAAGTGATAGCTAAGTTACTGTCATGGAAGAATTTACCCCACAAAGCATTACCTTGACCGCCACGAACTTCTTCGGCGGTAATAGTGAAATCGAAGGTAGTATCAGTTAAAGTTTTAGCTACGCCAATTAACTCATTATTCTTAAAAATTAATGCACGACCTACGCCAGCAGCATAATGATTTTGAGCCATTAATTTCACTCCTTATAAAAATTATTAAAAGCAACATCCATATTATCTCCATAAGAAGTATTAGATGTCTGCTTAATAGTTGAATTGTTACCCATAGACTTTTTATATTCATCTACATTAACAACATAATCATCAAATTTACCTTTTTTCTTTTTAAATATCCAATTATCAAATTTATCAGCCTGTCCACTATAAATAGCTATAGGCATAATAACATTATATTTAATCTCTTCATACACTTCCGCAAATAAAATCGAATGACTACGATAAGTCATATCTAATTGTTCTTTTTTAGAAAGACCTGTATGAGAAGTAATAATAGCTATTTTTCTTTCTAAATTAGGAGAAATTAATCCTTTATTTCTTAATTGATCTTTTTCATCCATATTTTTCTTGAAATTGGGATCAATATATTCATCATCATATCCCGGAAAATTTTGATACAAAATAATTCGTTTTATATCATCAAATTCTTTTTGATTAATTTTAATTCCTAATTCTTTGTCTATTATATAAAATTTTTCGTCCTCTGTAATAATTTGAGGTTTTTTAAGTTTTAAACACAAAATTAAAATATTCAATAATTTTTGTATATTAACTTCATCTTGAAATAAAATAACTACTATAAATTTTAAATAAGACATTTGAATTATTTCAATAGAAGAATTAGAATTTTTATCTACAGTTAAAATACCAATACTGCTAAGAAAAAATTCACTATCTTTTAATTGTATTGGATATATATTAATCTCATTATCTTTTAATTTATATTTAACAGGTTCATCTAAATAAAAATACCTGGTTTTTAAATATTCTATATCTACCATCAAGAATCACATTCAGTTTCTATACCTGTATCGCCAACCAATACACTAATAAATAATTGTTTTCCTGTATATGTTTTTGAATTTCCAATTACACTCCTTGATAAATCATATCTCGACATATCTTGATGAAAAGTCATTTTCCCTACGCCATCAACTTCTGTACCATTCAAAACAGATAACAACCGATTTACAATTAAATCTCCTCTTGACACAGGAATGCCATTATATCCCACCAAGGACATTTTACCACCATATAAAATATCAAAAGCATAAGTAACATTACCAACATATAATGATTCAGGCTCAATATAATAATTATATATTTTTATCAAACATTTAGATTCTGCAATAGCATCCTCAATTAGATTAGTAAAAAATATACCATATTGTTCTTGAGGCCCACTCTTCCATACCAATTCCATTTTTTCAGAAAAAGTCAGATTGGGTTTATCTAAAGCATCATAATCATTATATTTCAACAATTTCCAAATAATCTCATCTGATAAAGCTAAATGTTTTAGAATATTATAAGGAATAGTTGGTAAAGCATAATAACTATTATACATAATAACCTCCTATCCCATCATACTAATCACATCTAATGATAATACTTCATCAAAAGTAAAATTAGGATTATCATTTTGAATTTTAATATATATAAATTGCGGATTATTACTAATTTTTTTGCCAGTTATAGTAAACATATAATTGTCATTTTGTTCTATATCTATATAGTCATTAAACAAAACAATTTCATTTTCTGTCAAACTTAAAGACAACATAGATAAATTATTAATTATTTCTGAACCATAATTAACTTCTATTTTAAATTGAATAGATTCAAATTGACGAATCTGACTGAATGCAGGTTGAATAATAAGTTTAGGCGTAACATTTTCTTTGTCTACAACTTTAATATTTATACTATCATAGACTTTTTTATTACCTTTTAAATATCCAATTATTTGACATTCTCCAGAAGAACCTAAAACTGTATATTCGCCCTTTTTATTTATATTTACTATTCGCCAATTAGTTGAATACCAAATTATATCTCTCTCAACTTCTTCTCCATTTAACAAAATCTGAGCTTCTAATACTCCTTTATCATTCTTAACCAATTCCATATTATTAGAATTAATTTTCAAAGTATAATTAAAAGTTCCATTATAAGCTAATTGATTCTCTATATCATCTTTCGCTTGAAGTTCATCAAGATATAAATCAAGATATAATAAAGTAGGTTCATTAGAAATAGATTTATCTATTATTGTATTTTGATATGCTAATAATTTAAACGGACGACCACCAAGAATATATCTGGTATTTATTTTGAAAAGTCTTAATGTATCTTTATTGCCTTGAACTATTACAGTAGCATGATTATTAGGAGTAATAACATAACTACTAACTTGAACATTTGGAGAAGTCATATCATAATCAACTACACAAGGCACAACAAAAATTTTGCCATTTTCAGGATCAACAATTTTTAAAACATTATTACAACGACGGACACCTATATCTTCATTAACAGCAGCATAACTATCTGTAAAATAACAAATCCAATAATTGTCATCAAATTTATAATATAAACCTCTTTTTACTTGATGATTTATATTTCTAAAAAGCAGACGTTTAAAATCCTGCCCATTTGTAAAACCTCTGTTACTTAATCCAACTACATTATCAACCCAAACTTCAATTTTCCTAAAGTCATAAGACCCAAAATCCACTTGTTCTTCTATGGTATATCTTGCAGAGGTATATTCCCATTGTTGATCTATTGCCGCTTGTTGTTGATCTCTAAAATAATCATTAGGAGTTTGAATAATCCCATTATTTATCGCATTCTCAAAAAAACTATAATTCATACTCTTTCTCCTTAGAAAGAATATTAATAATATGAAAAACTGTTCGTTTTACCTGACTATGCTCTGCTTTGTCTCCTAAAATATAAAGACCTTTAATAGCCGTTGCAATATCATTATTATATCCTAAATACCAAACATATAATCTATCTAAATATTTAATATAAGTATCTTTATTAACATTTGAATCAGGAGAGTCAATTTTTTCAAATTGAAAAAGAATGTTATAAATTTCATTTATTCTTTGCTGTAACAAATCATCACTCCTTTTTCAAATAATTTATATTAATATCTTGTAATAAATAATCAGTAATTTTTTGATAAACTTTTTCTCTTAATGTATCTATATATGCACCTTTTTCTTTCAAATTTTGAGAAGCCGCATGTGTTTTAAAACTCCCCGAAGTCTGAAGAAGAGCATTAATCTTTGTAGAATTCTGTATTTCTCTATTAAACCATTCTATTACCCAAAAATCAGCTAAAATACTAATTTCAACATTGGTTAAATCAGAAATGAACTTTCTTTTATCTACATTATAATCAAGAGACTGTTTGCATTGAAAGAAATTAGGTATTGCATTTATTAAAAATCCATCACAATATTGTTTAAAAACATCCTGACTTTGATTATAAACCTTCATTATCTTATAATCATCAACTTTAACTAAAGCAATATCTATTATTTCATCAAAAGAAGTCATATTATCCCTCCTTTAAAAGAGGTTCAATATTTATATAATCAATATTTGTCTTATTTTGAAGATACATTAAAATATTAGCATCAACATTCTCTCCATTCAATCTCTTATCAAAAACCATAGAATTAATAATAGTTTTTTGACCTAATGGAGCAGATTCATATATAGCAATAAATTCCTCATGATTCTTATCAAGAATATTCTTCATAACAGTAGGATCAAGAATATTTTTGTATAATCTGGTCAAACGGTTCTTTTGCACAAACTCTTTGTCGTTAATATAATAAGAGCCTCCTTGAGTAATACGAGGCATAGAATTTATAATTAATTTTAAATCTGATTCAGGAATATATTTTATAGTATATTGTTTCTCAAATTCATATTTTTTTCCATCTGCTTTTCCAGTAGTACTTAAAATCATTTGAGCATTCGTTAAACTAATAACTTCAATATCTCTATCTTCATTACTTGATTCTATATTACTCTGATTATTCAATGCAGATAAAAGTTGATTCATCTGTTTTTCAATTTCTAACATCTTTTCTTTTAACTGCATATTTTCTTTTTCTAAATTAGTTATATCTATACTATCAACGACATTTTTCTCATTTTCTTTAATATTAGTATCGACTTTTTTTGTATATGCCATTTATTGTTTTCCTTTCTTTCCTTTTAAAAAAGAGGAAGGAAAACCTCCCTCTTTTCCCTATTATCCAACAAAATAAATATTAAGCATTCATATTATAAACGCCACTGACTGCACCAGATAAGAACTCAAAACCAAATCTCTTATTAATAGTAAAGTTGCTGGTTAAATCAGCATTATCATAATAATCATTAGAATTTGTTAGAGTGCTCCCCTCAATAACACCTTTGACAATCTTATCAGTAGCAGGGCTAATAACAAATAATAGATCATCATTTAAAGCAAGACCATAATTGGTGAAATCACCAGTAGCCACTTGAGGTAACTCCATGAAATCATACCCATAAATATTACGAATTAGCTGAATATTCATATTAGCAGAATCTGCATTAATTCTATAACCATTGGCAGAATCAGGTAATACCTTGGAAAGAGCTAAAGTAGTGCCAGCAATAACAGGTTTCATATTGAAATTATATGCCTGAACAGTCTGAGCTAACTTAATTAACTTCTGAATGTCAAATGCACCCTCAATCTTTAGAGCAGCAGGACGATTAACACCAATTAGACCAGCAGTTACAGCACCGTATGCTTCCTTAGTCATTTCAGTCTCAATAGAAAGAACTGCAATGCGAGCAAATTCAGCCAAAGACTGACGACCAGATAAAACAGCATACATATCAACAGAAGTAGTAATCACATGATTAAATACAGGAATAGTAGCATCAGACTTGTATTGTTTCTGAATTAGAGTCTGACGCTGTGCATTCCCGCCTCTGGACACAGTCATTAAAGAGCGAGGAGGAACCTTAAATAAAGGAACATCACCAAAACCAATCTGACGAATTTCGGTATAAAGACCAATCTCATTAATAATAGTAGCAGGTAAAATGGTCTCAATCATCATCGTGACTACCGCAAAAGTAGACCACTTAAAATTAGGATTAGAAGCCCAAATTTCAGCAGGAACATTTTCAGGACGCTTTACACCCGCAAAGCGTTCAATCTCACAAAGCATAGCTTCATGAACTCTCTTTTCCTTTTCAGCAAAAGAAATGGGCTTGCCCTCTTTAGTCATGGTTTCATAAGAGCCAATATTCTTTTTTAAAAACTCATCAGAATAATGACGATAATAATCGGCAAACTGCTCATAAACAGTAGTATTGCCATTAGAAAATTTTACAATATCATTAGATAATTTCATATTATTAAAAACCTCCTTTATTAAGAAATAGTAGCTTCAGGATTCTTTACTACTTCTAATATATGAGCAGGTAAATAATCTTGCCCAATCACAATAGCCTCAGTGCCTTGATACTGAGCGACAAAACCAGTTACAGCAGTAGCAGTAGAGGCAGCCTGCCATTCACCATTAGCATCTGCATAACCATACTTATTAGTAGAAGAAGGTTTGGTGTTATCACCAAAAGTAGTCTCAGAAACATGAATGATATCACCAGGCATTAAACGAATGATGTCAAAAGGAGTGCCAGCAGGAATAGAGAACTCACGAGGATCATCGTATAGATTGCCACAAACTTCCTTAGACACTTCAGGACCACGGACCATCCACACATCATTCACATTACCATCAATAACAGAAGTTAAAGTTGCAGGAAAAACATACCCCATACCTTGAGCAGCACCTGTACCCATTGTATCTAACGTAACTAAAGAACCATTATATACAGTGGTCTTAGAAACTGCCACTCTGTTTAAGGAATCAACATTCTGAGACATTGCAGTTTTATAATAAACTACAGGAAAATTATTCTTTGCCATAATTACCTATTCTCCTTTTATTACCAAATAGAATTTATTTTACTTTCAACTTGCACAGGATTAGCAAAACTCCACATAGTACCTTTTTGAGCTTTTTTCTTAACTCCCGTTTCAAAACAAAATGCTTTGACCTTATTAGCCCAAGCATCTACACCGTCAACAGAGCATTGTAATCCTTCATCACGAAACTCTTTGTATTTATCATCAGATAAACAATCTTTTACTTCACTCATAACAGATTCAACAGATGCTGCAAGAGTTTGTTTATCAGCAGCTTCTTTAAATGCACGAAGCTCAGATAGCTCTTTCTCCATATCTTTCATCTGCTTATCTTTGTCCATAATAATATTCTTATTATCTTCAACATCTTTAGATAAACGATCTATTTCAGCCATCGCTTCATCAATAGACATTTCTTTTTTCTCAGACATTTTCTGATCCTTGTCTTTCTTCACAGTATCCCAATGAATATCTGCATCAACAGTTTTATCGTCTTTATCAACTTTTATATCGGCTTCTACACGATAACGAACATCATCCTTAGTATAAATAATATGATCTTTTTCAATACTATCTACATAAGCATCTCTACCTTCATGCTCTTGAACTTCTTCGATAACATCGGCCCAAGCCTTACGACCTTCAATTTCATCAAAATATTTGGTGCTCATTTCAGTGTCAGCCTCCTTTCCTTCTTTAAATAATCCTAATTTACGCTGAATCTTTTCTACCTTAGAAACAACAGAAGAAACATTTTCTTTTTTTGCATATCCTAAAGCAGAAGATAAACCATCTCTATTATAAACAAAAGTATCGCCTTTTAATTCCATAACAGGATATTTCAAATGCTCAGAAGGAGCGTCTTCCCACCCATCTTCTACAAGCATATAAACATCTTTAACAAGTGTATTTTTATTAGATGCTCCCATTATGTCATTTCGTAGTTTTGTTTTATCTACTTCGCCCCAAGGCTTATCAGACAACGCCTCTTTTGATTTATCAATTTTATATTTCTTTTCTTCAGACATTCTATTTTTCCTTTGATCCATAAAATTTTCAAGATTTGAACATTTTTTCTTGCAATCTTCAAAAAAAGCATTTGCCTCTGTTTCAGAAAATCGAGTGAATACAATATCAGAACCTGGGCAACTTGGATTAATATGCTTCCCTAATGTAGTTACTCCTACAATATTAAAATCTAATACTTCATGTTCATCTTCTTCTGAAGTATGAACATTCATTTCTACACTCACATTTCTTAAATTATCAGATTCAAACATAGCACAATAATTTTTAGCATATACTTTACTAATAATTACATCAACATAAGATTTTAAATATCCATCTTCATCATAAACAAAATCTACTTCTTGATCTCTTGGAACCATACCAACTATATATTCTTGTTCTGTATGAGTGCCGGCATCTACAACTCCTGTCATATCTGCTACAATCCATTTACCAAGAACACTTGGTGCTGATTCCTTTAATACTGTCTCACTAATATTTAATTGGTGAGAATTAGGACGTGTTGAAAGAAAACCCATTTTCCCTATGGCAAATTCACTGTTTTCATATTCACTCGAATTTATTCTTTTTACTTCGTTAATAGAAAAACGAGCCATTTTCCCCAATTCTTTCTCACTCCCTTCTATCATTTAATTATATATAAAATCGTTAAATTAATAACGATTTTTTATTTTATTCAGAATTTTTTCTAACTTTTTTCCCTTTTTAAAGTACAAATTACCTTCATAATCTTTCCACTCAGGCGGTAATCCTGCTTGATGAATTTTAATAGCTTCTTCCCCATCTGCTACATAATATAATTCATAATTAGAAGGTTCCCCAATACGTATCATTTTATATCCTCTTCAAAAATAATTGATTTTAATTATCTTTACCTAAAATCCAAAATCCATCAATATGTCTGTCAAAACTGGGATTAGTTCCATAAATAGATATTTTATCACTTAATAAAATAGCTTGTTCAACTATTTCATTAAAATCTTCTAACATATCAAGCATATCTACATAAACATGTAAATCATCATTATGTTGTGCTATTTTACAAACACCCATCATAGCAATTTGAAAATCTAACATTCTTTCTTCCATATCTTTAATAATTTCTTCCACCGAAGAATAATCTTGTCCAGCCGATGGAGTGGCAGGATAATAAACTGGAATATTATATCTTTCTAAGGTCTTTTCTCCAATTTCATCTGCCAATAATGGAAAATAATGCGCTATACCTTTATGAATTAAATTGGATGTATTATTATATGCAAATTTTGTTCCCAAAATAGACACTAAACGATCTAAATATCTATTTTCAACAAAACATTTGCCAATTAATTCAATTAAAGAGTTTTGAGTCTCTTGAGTTACAATCATTTTCATCTCTACCTTATCAAATATTACTTTCTACATCTCTATTCATTTGACCAGATTCAGATAAATCTATGTCATCTTTTTTAGGACGCCCTGGACTATTCTGCCCCGTAGTATTAGAATTCAACATTAATGTACTAAATTTATTTATCCAATCGCTATATTTAGACTCTTCTAAACTTCTCTCAAAAATTTGAGGTTCTATTCCCATTGCAGAAGCCCACATACTTTGATTCAGAACTAATCCTTTATCAGCCAATTTACAAATTCTGTCAAACCGTTTTTCTCTATCAAAAGAATAAGTACATCCAGAAAAATGAAATTTAAATTTATATTTTTTAGTTAATTGATTAACATAATAATCTAAAAAGTTCTCAAACTGATAATACATAGAACTCATAGTATTATATTGATCTGTGATTCCAGCTTCAATTTCCGCATTACTCATTCTATCAGATGAATAAATAATTCTACTAACACCAGAACCAACACCAGCAGAAGTTGATAATTGATCTTGATACATAGAACTATTATTATCATTAAATTGATAATATTTGGTATTTTCAGTAGGAAGGGCACCTAATTTAATTTGCCGACCTAATCCTTCTTTAGCTTTCCCCATAAAACTGCCTAATGTAACAGGATCAATAGCAAACTGATTAGCTTTTGTTCCTGATTTAGCGTTATCAAATAATCTTATTTCGCCAGCTAAAATGGCAGAAGCAGCAATTATATCTTTATCATATTGTAATTTTTCTATTTCATCATTTCTAATAGCATTCTTTAGAAAAGGTGCCAAAAACGGAACTTGAGCAAAATTATTAGGATTCCATTTAAAAGCCCATGCCCCGTTTTCAGGAGAAGTCTGTGCCCAATATGCAAATTGTCCAGTTCTATTATTTAAAGGATTTGTCGGCCTATAATTAATAGGATTTTTTACATCTTCAAATACTCTTTTATAAGTTTTAGCTAAAGAAGGATCATATCCATCAAGATCAGTTCCCGGTTGTAAAAAGTAATTAAAATCAAAATCCCAAAGCAATCCTTTTTCCCATTTTCCAGTTAATAAACAGTAATCTTGAGGCATGGTTTGTAAAGCAAATTTCATGCCTTTATTGCCCCATTTGGTTTTTCTATACCATACAAAATCTGTCTCGTGGGCAAGAACCTCAACTAATACTTCTTTAAATTCTTTTTTATATTTAAAATTATCAAGGAAATTATATACTCTTTTTTTATCTTCTTTATATAAATCCGATTGATAATCTTCTTCTGTAAAAGCATTGACACAAGTTAAATCTAAATCAAAAGCCAAAACATTTGCATAGCTATACAAAGTTCTTTTAAATATCATATCAAATTGAGTCATAAACTCTGTATATCCTTGCAAATTTTTCTCGTTCTGTTTATATTCAGACAATGCTTCACAAATTTTATTAAATGTAGGGATTCGTGGATTATTATTCAAATTTTGTAATAATTGATTACTTAACCAAGGAGTAAACAGTCCATAATTCTCAGAATAATATAGACCCTGAGCAAAATCAATTACATCTTTTACTCTTTCTTTACTAATATAATCAGACATTTTTCCTCCTTTCTCACCAAATTAATTGAATTGAATTTAAATCTATTTCTTCTTGTTGTTGATTTTTTGCATATCTATTGTCAAACCGTTCAGCAATATAATTGGCATAAGCAAGCACGATTGCCCTATCCTTAAATCCTGAACGAGGTTCTTTTAATCTTACTAAACCATTTCTATATTCAGCAGATAAATTTACACATTCATGTATTAATTCATCTGTTTGTCCATAAGGAGCTATTGAATAAGCATATTGATCTGGAGTTAATTTATAAAATTCTCCATTATCCTCTAAATTGTTTTGAGCTTCCTCAGCATTAATTAAAAATTTAATATTATTAATTTCAAGCTGCTTTTTTAAACTTTGCCAAACCAAACTATTTAATTCCAAAGTACCAATAAAAGGAATTAAACAAGGAATCGCATTTTTATCAACTGTTCTATTAGATAACTCTTCCATTTTCCCAGAAGTTATTATTTGAACATCTTTGTCTAAACATAAAGTAAAACCACTATTATTCCAATAAAAACCTCTTTCAGGATGTTCTGTTTTATTAGAGAGAAAATCATATATTGTTTCACCACCAGACCTGTTATCATATATTAAATAATCAGCCTGATAATCATAATATAATTCTTTCATTCTTAAAACAATTTGATCGGCTCGGCCCCCTGGACGTGTCTCTATATAGTCTATATGTCTTTCAAAAGAAAACTTTTTCCAATGTAAAGACATGCACATAAAAACTGTATGGTCATTATTTTGTCTTGAACTATTTCCACTAAAAGCCAGGTCTGCTATAACAAATCTAATTTCATTCAATTTTTTATCTTGCATAGACAAAGGCGCTTCATCAATAATATCTTTGATTTTAGGAGGATAAAAACATTGACTTAATACTTGATTATTTCTAAATGATTCAATATTAAAATAACCATTTTCATTTATACGGAACATTTCATTTAAAATTTCCATACGAAAATCTGTTGTTGTCATAGATTTTTTATTTTTCCTATAATCTGCCCAAGTTCTTGACCCATCTTCAATAGCTGTGAAAATATCCTGCGCAAAAGGAATAAATCTTTCATGTTTAGAAGTATAATAATGCTTTGTAGTATCTATAAATTTTTTAAAAAACCACTCATAACTATATCTGGCAGAAGTTATATACATTGACTTAGCTTCTTCTTGCCATCTTTTTGTATTGTATTTTGGATTCGACAAATATTTAGCTTGACGAACATGCCCCATAGGTTCAAATACAGAAGAAATAATACTTGGTTTTAATAATCTCGTCTCTTCATATATATTATAGGTTGAACGCGATCCTCTACTTGATTCGAGGCAAGGTAAAACCGTTATAGTTGAACCATTTAGTTTATTTTCTACTGTATAAGCGCCCTCAGCAGTATTTGATTTAGTAATTACTATATACTCATTTTCATACATATATAATAAATAAGGAGATAATTTTTTTATAATTTCATCTCTTATTTTCTTTTCAACTAATTTTGCTGCTTGAGGTATAGTAGAAGAAGTTATAACAATTTCTGAATAAGGATATAAAGAAAAAGCACATATTGCAGCAATACCAGCACGAAAAGATTTTGCAGCACCTCTTGTTGCTATTTCAAAATATTCATTAGCAACTCCAGCCATATGTAAAGAAAATTTTTGTAATGGATATAATTTAATTTGCAAAACTTGTTCACAAAACAAATCCCAATTTCTTCTATAATATGATATCCACTTTTTTACATTAGCTCTTTGTTTTTCTGAAAGCCAAGAATCATAATTTATATTAGTAGTAGATAATTGTTTATTTAGAAATTGACGACGTAAATTTTTCCCATGATTAATAGGTAAACTCATACTTTATCATTCCTCTTCAATAGGAATATCTGGATATATAGTATCACCTGTCAAAATATTTTTCATAGACCTCATCCAACTATTATAAATCTTTTCATAACCTGCAATATCACTATATTTTGCTCGATCTTCTTCTTCCGCTGGTTCAGTTTCTTCTATCATCCAAGCAATTCTATCAATAAATTTTTGGCGTTCATCTTTTTGATTTATAGAAAAGTCATTCATTTTTAACAAATTAAGTTGCTTATTCAAACTTTCTTGAGCACGACTAATCTCTGTACCATCATTAATCTCATTGGCTTTTCGCAATCTTAATTCACATTTCGCCAAATCTCTAAATCTTTTTTCTAAATTAACATCTATATCTAATAATTCAGAAGTATATTCTTCATACGTTTTATTTAAAAACTCATAAGATTCTCGGTCAAGTTGTTTAGTATTTATATCAACATAAAAATTACCCCAAATTTTTCTTTCTTCTTCTAAATTCAATTCTTGCTTTGGGACAATTTCATCTTTTTTTATTTGAATTAGATCATCTAACATGACATCACTTTCCCAAAATCCGTTCACAAGACGACCATCTTCTATCAAAGTTTTTAAATACAATAATAAATAATCTTTTCCTCTACGTCCAGCAGAAGGATAAGTTTCTACAATTTTCCATATTTCAGAAATAAAAGGAATGCCAATTTCAGATAACACCAGCCAAAAAGCAGCAGATTTTTTATCTAATATATTTTCATACTCTTTTAATTTTTGTCCACAGCAATTTTTGCATAAAAATATATATTCTTCTTTAATTTTAGGAGATTTATAAAATTCTTTAGAATCTTTTATTTCTCCACAACACCCACATAATTTTCTTCCCATTTTTCCTTTATTCTAATATTTAGTTTAAATATATAACCTTTTCCCAAGTTTTATTATTGTCTTCAAATAATATAAATTTAGCTCCAGCTCTTGCTAATTTACGATTCTTCCGACTAAATTCATCTATTCCAATTAAACTTGGAACTATTATTATTTCTTTGTCGCCAGTAGGACTATATCCAAGACTTATTTGTTCTTGATGATGAAAATGCCCCATTAATAAAATATCAATAGTAATATTATGATATTGTTCCCAATAAGATATTTCATTAATATTTTTTTTGCTATCATCTCCATGAATAGCTAAAATATTAATACCTTCAATTTGTTTAAAACTAAAATCACTATAAGGATCAACTTTAATATTCTGATTATCTTTTAATCTTAAAGCTATAAACTCTCTGATTACTTTACCTAAATTTTCAGATTCCCAATTCCTCCCTGTTGAAATCAATCTTAATTCAGAATGATTTCCTCCTAAACATGAAAATTCAATTTGAATATTTAATTCATTTTGTATTTTATTTAAAAATTGAGATATCATTTCAGCATATTGTAAAACACTATCAATAACACCTGTTTTTAATTTAGCTATATCTGATAATCTTAATATATTTTGTATACCATCACCAAGATCAAAAACAATTAATTTTTTATTATTAAAATTATTTTTATAATCTTTAATAACTGTATCAGCTAATTTATTTAATCTTTTTTTTAATATATCTGGAGAATAAATATTTATAGGTTCATTAAACACTGTTTGCATATTAATCTCAACACCATTGTGAGCGTCAGATATACAAAGTACAGCAGTTTGTTTACTATTAAATTTGTCTTGTATAGTATTAGAAAAAATTAAAGCAGGCATATTATCAATAGCTTCTTTAATTTTTTCATTAAATAATTCAAAACGTGAAATATCTCTAACGTATTGATTATATTCTAAATTAATTGTTTGTATTTTTTTGCGTTCTTTTTCCAATTCTTTTTTAGCAATTAAAATTTCTTGTAATTTATTTTCATCTTGAATATTGTTAATTTCATCGTTTTCAAGAATTGATAAAAATTTTTCAAAAAATACAAAACAACGTCGAGTATTTTCTTCTCCATATATATTTTCATTTAACAAAGATTTAGCCCATTCTTTATAACTAATAGTTTTATTAGATAATGCCCGAGTTACTCTTTTAGAAAAAGATAAATAAGATTCATTTTTTTTTCTATCCATTTTTTTTATCATCAATCATTTTCTTAAAATCTTTTTTAGAATTTTCAATTCTAACGCTACTAATACTACCATAGCTTTCTAATTTTTGAGCTCTAACTTCTCTTAAATAATCTCTTTTACTCAATTTTTGATTTTTCAATCTTTTTCTAAATTGCTTAGTTACTCCTTGCATATTTATATCATTAATAAAATGATCGCTTGCCGTAAAGAAAGGAACATCACGTTCTGGAACTCTATAAGTAACTAAATTACCTTTAGGATCATGTTGCACAGACATTTGTTCTTTCATTCTTTTAGTATAGAAATTTCCAATAAATGGTACTCTACATTTTCCTTTATAATATACTTCATGTATTATAAACTCTAAAAAACCTTGTTCCCAATATTCTTTTACTTTTTCTGGAGAAATATTCAATTTTTTACTTACTCCAATATAAAATTCCTTGTCAGTCAAATATGTTATTTTTGAAGCCATATTATTCCTCTTTGTCAAAAAATTCGGTTTTCCTTTTTAATCTTTTTCTGAAAGCTGAACTAAATTTAATACGCGGGTCTAAATATCCTGGATAATCTTTAGGAGGTAAAAATTCTCCTTTAGCCGGATTAAAATATACTTTATTTAATCTTGGAGGTTTTACTTTAAAACTAATTTTACCAATATTCAATACTTGAATGTCAATATAATTAGCTAAACATTCTTCTACAATGTCCTCATAAACTTTAAATACTTCTTTAATTGCTGAATAAGGAACACCAGTTCTATTCATAATTTCCGTATATGCTTCTTGATTTGTAATATAAGGATATTGTTTCTTTCCCATTTTTATTCTCCCTATTTGTTTCTATTTTATTTATTAAATATAATAATATTTTATATATTTCAATAGATTGTCGGCTTATTCTGAGTTCCGTTTTTCTTTTTTCCTTTGATTTTTCAGTTGTAATGAGCATTTTTCACTACAGGTTAGAGTATGTAATGCCATGTTTTTAGGAATAAATCTTCTTCCACAAACAATGCAGATTCTACTTTTAGGGTCTAAATTATTTTGTATATTGTCTATCATCACATCACCAAAACAATCCCATAGTCCTTTTTTAGCAGAAGTTTTTCTAACTGTATATAAATAAGCAACTAAAGTATTCACAATATATTTAATATCTTCTCCGCTTTCCTCAATAATTTTCTCTCTCATATTTTTGTATTTATACATATCTTGATTTTTTATCCCTTTGTTCTTTTCTTTGAAGGTATGTAATCGTTTATTATAATAATCATAAAGCTGTATTATTGAATTATTATCAGAGATATTAAAACCAAAATTTAAGTCCATTAACATACGATAATCAAATTTATTAATAGATTCAGAAAAAATTATCTTAGAATCCGGTATTTTTTCGGCTATACGATTCATGGCAGATTTATTTTTCAAATTTACCTGTTCCTTTTTTTTATCTTTAGCATAAATAAAAAAGTAGGGCAATTTCATATTGGTGTTTCTTTTTATAATTTCCTTCACATCTTTAGGCGGCTCTGGCAACCACAGTGTTTTAGCAGAATCTCTTTTCTACCCTCGGTTTCCCGATATTTATTAGGGGAATAGACTATATCTTCATCTCTATAAGAATAGAGAGACCGGCACTTCGGAATAAGGAGTTTCACCTTAAACCTACTCCCTTATGGGATAGTCGTTGCACCTTCCTTTTTATCAAAGGCTTGGCACAGAGTTGCCATAATTCAATTTAATAAATTAAGGTTTTCTCTGTTAGCATGAATAAAATCCACACACCCTGTATTTACAGGTTCACCGGTTTTTACTTATACATCGCTGTATAAGGTGACTATTATTTAATCACTGCATTATTATAAAAAGTTAACCAACGAATTACATTTAATTGTTCTTCTTCTATTTTTTTATTATTCCATATTTTAGTTATTTTATTAGATATAGGACCAATATTACCTTGAGTATAATTAAAAATCATACCTTCGTATATAGAATCAGAATCTAAATGCTTTTCTTTTGCTTTTTTTAACTCATAGTCTAAAGGAACTATATTTTTCATATTTCTTTCTGCAATAGAGCATATCAATTTACTTTGAATTACAAGCAATTTATCACCGTCGCACGTAAAAGCTACTGACTATATCATAACCATGCGGTTTCCCGTTTAGGTCCAGTGCGCTTGGAAGCAGGGAGTTTCACCCTGCTTCTACTCTACTCAGTTATTACCTTGTAGCGGGTTCTGGCTTAATATCGAATTTATATATCATGGAAGGAACTTCATTTTTATATTTAGAAATTATTGAAAGAAATTTTCTCGCTTCTTTTGTACCACACAATAAGCGATAATATTTATGATCTTTATTTTGATAAAATTTAATATGAAATTTTTCAAAAAACCAGTCAATAATTATTTGATTTTGATTTTGTTCTGCTTGAGTATTCAAATATAAAATGTTAGCAACCACTTGATTATTTTCTTTCTTTTTTGTCAAACTTCCATCATCTAAATACCAAATATAAAGTCCTAAAGATTCAATAGAATTTAATATAGATTTTTGATAGATTTTTTTAGAAGGTTTATATAATCTTCTTCTCCAAACCCTGATAAAATCATAAGATTTTGTTCTAAATTCATATCCACCATATTCATTATTATTAACATAATAAATTTCACTAACGGCTATTCCATTTTCTTTCAATATTTTTCTTTTCCATTCTAAATATTCTTTTTGTTTAATTGAATGACGAATACTTAAATAACCATTAGCATTAAATGTTCCATCTCCTAATGCCATCCATAATACTAAATTCCTTCCTAATTTTGTTGTTTTCATATTAAGTCTCCATACATATAAATGATGTTTTTTCCACCCTTAGTCGATAGAGGTTCCAGAATTTTTCTGGCTTCCTACGGAGTTGTGCTTACGTTCTCCGTTGCACTATTTTTAGTACATGGCATATTTATGCCTTCACACTGTTTTATATCCCATAGTTTCCTGATGGGTTCGACCGCGACGAACTAATCGAATTGTAATATTTTTGAAATTAAATCATGACAACTTGTATAAATGCACTTAGTGTTTCCGAACCAATATTCTATTTCAGTATTTTTATTATTGATTCTTATAGGCCATTCTCTATATAAATGCGGACTTCTTAAACAAGCCAATTTCTTATTATCTTTGAAATCTTTACAATAAACTTCTCCTTTTTGTAATATTCCTTTCGGATTCTTAATTCCTAAAAATAACCATTCACAAAAAGCATAGAGATCAGGAGATACAAAATAATAACCTCCATTAACTCGTAATCGTCCAGCCTTTGCTTGTTTTACTAAACTAATTTTTGTTTGTTTCAATATATCTCGACAATAAGGATCACGTATTAATTCAGGATATAATATCAATGCTTGCTGAAACCAACTTGGATTAATATTATTTTTTGTAGCTCCTAATAGACGCATACTTGTTTGAAAATCATTTCCTATGGAATTTATTTCTTTTATAGTATTTTTTATTAAATAATTAATTTCATTAGAGGTAATATCTGTCAAAGTCTGCAGCATTTGATAATTTATACGGCTTTTAGGTATATAATTTTCTTCTATATTACAATAACATACTTCACAATTATATTTTTTAAAATTATCTTTATATTCTTGCCAGGAAGAATAATATTTATACAATTTAAATTGAGATTTTGTGAATATATATTCAATTCCATCAGCTAAAATATCATATTCTTTACCATAAATATCTTTGATAATACATGTTCCATTTTTACATTTTTCTTTAATAAATTTGTCAAAAGGAAAAGTTATAAGCAAACCTTTTATAAATGGTGCTCTAATCATTCTTGTAGGACCATTAAGCATAATACCACATCCATCAGTATGAGATATTTTAACTTCTTTTTCTTGTCGTGTTATTTTATATGTTTTAGAATCAATATAATCTACTTCCTCTTGAACATTTGTTTCAAAATCTTCTACAACTATACTTTTATCAATGTCAAAATCGTTCCAAGGATCGGTTGCTGAATTACTCAAAGCAAGATAACTTAAAAATTTATTTGGGTTTATACCGCCTTTTTCATTAATTTTTTCTATTGTTAATCCACACATTAAAGTCAAAGAAATTTTATTATATATTTTTTCTTTTATAAAAACACTTTTTTTTGTTCTTATTTGTCCAGCAGAAGCAGTTAAAAAAATATATTTTTCATTATTGTATAAAAATCCATTTTTAACTAAATTTTTGAATACTTGAAAAAAATATACATCAACTATGAATAAGTCTTTAGTCAAAGAATTTGTTGTAATATTCATAGTTCTTGTTAAACTGCTTTCAAATAAACTAATAATATTTTTTTCTTTAAGAGATTTTATATTCAATTCTCTAACAATATCACTATTTTTTTTAGCATCTAATAGACAAGTTAATTTTCTTTTTTCTTGTTTTATTAATTTATTGATCCATTTTTTACGCCATTCGGATTTATTTTTGTTTTTAGCTATATAAAGTCTTAATAATCTTTTGTGAAAAAATTGTTCTTCTGAATTGTAAAAATCATCAGTAGAAATAGAATATAAAAAAATTTGTTTATTCAAACTCATTTTTCATTCTCACAGTCTTATTTAAGTATTTATTTTTTATTTTAATTATAATAATTTTTTAGTCTATTTTTATTTTTATTATACCACTCCTTCTCTTTATATAGGATTTGCTTTTAGAATCAAAAATAAAAAGATTTTTTATTGTAATTATAATAAAATAAAATTTTATGTTTTTGCAAGTAATTCTCTTCGCCCCGCAGGGAGTATAAATGCGGAGCAATTTGCATAATAACAAAGAACAAAAAGTTTTTGCATTTTTCAAAAAGAAAGTACCAAAGAAATTTTATTTTTAAAAAATAAAAATTTTATTTCACTTCATTTCATTACGTTCAATAAAAATTTTATTTTTTAAAAATATATTATATTATTATTTGATATTTATTTATAAAATATATAATAATATAATATATTTTTTCTTTTTCTTTATATATTTCTTTTTCTTTTAATAAGTATATTTAATATATATATTAAATATATAAATATATTATATATAATAGTTTTTATAATGTCAAGTATAAAAATAGACAAATTTATTATATAATATATTATATATTTTATTCAAAATAACACTTGACAATTACAAGATGAATAGATAATATAAAGAAAAACAAAACAGATAAAACGAGTGTGATCGGGGTGCGGAGCCCGCATGGACATAAAGGAGGAAAACAATCTTGGCTCAGTTTTATAAAATGACGCTATATGTATGCGATTTGGAAGAAAACCTTTCCTTTGATGAAATCAAAAGACTTATTAAATGTGATGCTCTTGATGGCATTTCTATCAGCTGTGTCACCCACTTTGCAAATGAAAAAGTCGGTGCTCATGTAGACTGGGATGACGATATCGACATCAACTATACAAACTCCACAACAGAGCAGTGGGAAAAGTATTTTTACGACAGCAAGTATCGTATTTTGTGTGACAAGGGAAAGGGCGTATGTCCAAATTGTCATCGGATTGATAGCATAGACCAGCTTGCACGATACTGTAGATATTGTGGTGCAAAACTGGCTCAGGAGGACAAACATGAGGCTGATTGATGCTGCTATGGCCCCGATCTATCTGAATGAAAGTGCCTGCGATCAAATTAAGATGATGCCCACCATCGACGCCGTGTCTGTAGTCAGGTGCCGGGAATGCAAGTATGGCAAAGAGAGTAAAATTTCCTTTGATTGTGATGGGAAAACTTCTCTTTGTGAATGTCCGCACATGATGTTGATACACCAGTGAGATGAGTATTGCAGTTTTGGTGAACGAAAAAGAATCAGCTACGAAGAATAATTAGAGCGATTATATTCTTCTAATTTGCTATTGCATGGATTAATAAAAAAAATAATGTAAAAAAAGGAGAAAATATGAAAAAATATGTAAAAGAAAATATATTTGATTCACGTGAAGCAATTCTTGAAGAAGCAGAAAGAATTGTTTCGCAAGATCGTAACAAAGAATATGGTGGACCTGAAAATTCTTTTTCTTTAATTGCTAAACTTTGGGAGCCTGTAATTAGTTCAAGATGTGTAGCTGAAGGGACAGAAGTAAAAGTAGACGAAGTAACAGTAGCTTTACTTATGGCTTTATTAAAAATTGCTCGTGCGTCTTCTAATCAAAATCATATAGACAGTTGGATAGATTGTTGTGGATATATGGCTTGTGGTGGAGAATTGGCAATGTTGGAGGTAGAAAGTTGAATAAAACAACATGTAAAGTATGCGGGTATGTATTTGAATTAACTAAGAAGCGACATTATATTGCCCGTGAAAAAACAGAACTATTTCTTTTACCTTCTAATAAAATGGAGCCTACCCTATACGATGCCTTTAATTGCCCTAATTGTGGGTGTCAGTATATTGTTAATGAACGAAAGAGAGTATTTGAAAGAAGGGATAAAAATGACACGAGAAGAAGCGATTGAGCTGTTTGAAAAACAGCTCACAGCGGCGCGAGTGGTGCTTGATAGCGGATTTGGTAGTAATCCGGGAGAGAACGACATTCTATACCGTAGGAGAAAAGAGATGGCTGAGATTGCTCTCACCGCCCTCACCCCACCCACGCAGGAGCAGATGGAGCGGGTGTGGAGGGGGAAGTGGAAATATAGTCATACAAGCGAAATAGATCATTTTGCTGTTGTTAAATGCTCAAAGTGTGGATACGAAGCGTTTGCGATCTCCCTTTTTGTGAAAGATGGAAATTTCTGTCCTTCCTGCGGCGCTCCCATGACGGACGAGGCCGTGCAGATGGTGATGGAGAGATTAAGAATGAGACCAATTGATGCTGATATGTTGCAAGAACTATACAATAAGCGGATTTTTGATACTTGGAATAACGAAACTGCTCCTGTATCATGGGCAGCGACGTATGCAGATTTCAAGGATGATATAGATAGTATACTCACCATTCCACAGCCCAGCAATGAACCGCTGACATTGGAAGAACTGTGGGAGATGAATGAAGAGCCTGTATGGGTACAAAATCTTGAAGAACCGGGGAAAAGCCAGTGGAGACTATTATATTGGGACAGAGGAAAACACCTTGTCCTGTAAGGCATATCAGTCCAGGGTTATTTACTGGAAGAGTACGGAGAATCTTGGCTTGCTTATCGTTGTCCGCCAGAGAAAAAAGACAAAATTAATTGGCATTATTAATAATATTCGTCAAAATTGTTAATAATAATCGTTATATTTTGGTATAATTTATAAAAATAATAATTTGACTATTAAACATAATTATGTTAATCTTATTATAAACAATAAAGTGATAATGAGGGAATACGATATGTTTAATTTTTTTATTCAAAAATTATTAAATAATAAAATACAATTAGAAATTGATAAAAAACAAGAAGAATTAAATACAATTAATTTACAACTTCAAATTTATAAAAAAGAATTAGATGAAACAATAAACTTATTAGGAACTAATAAAGGATTAATTGAATTACAAGATATAGGAATAGAATATATTCCTGAAATTACTTCTTTTGTTGAGATTAACACTAAGATAGATCAAATTAAAAAAGAAATGGCTCAACTTATATCGAGAAATGCTTTATATATAATTATAAAAGAGTATAAAGTAGATCATTCTTTAGCAAAAGGTATTTTATTTCAACATTCTTATTGTGAAAGTTTATTGTTTGGATTTAATTCTTTTTTTGATAGAAAGAAAAAAAGCGCAACTTCTCAAAATTTGTCAAGAAGTATAGATTTAATCACTAATAATTTTAACCGATGTAATAAAAAGGCTTCAATAATTGGAGTAAAAATTAACGAGGAATATTTACATTTAAGTATCAGATTATTAAAATTAGAATTAGATAAAAAAATAGCGCAAATTAACGAAAAAGAAGAAGCTAAAAAAGCAAGATTTAAATTAAGAGAACAAGAAAAATTACTTTTTGAAGCAGACAAAGAGAAAAAAAGACTTGAAAAGGAAAGAAAAGATTTAGAAAAAATTTTAAGCCAATCTATTACAAAAGAAGATCAAGAACAAATTAAAAATAAGCTCGCTGAAATTGATAAAAGACAAAATGAGATTGATTGGAGAATTAATCATAGTTCAGCTGGATGGTTGTATATAGCAACTACTAAATCTATGCCAGGTATGTATAAAATTGGTTGCACAAGAAGATTAAATCCTTTAATTAGGTTGTCTGAATTATCAAGTGCCAGCGTACCTTTTGTATTTGAATGTAATGGTTTGGTTTTTTCAGAAAATGTTTTTGATATAGAAACAAAGATACATCAAAGATTGGACTCAAAAAGAGTAAACAAAGAAAATAAACACAAAGAATTTTTTTACGGAAATCCAAACGATACAATAACCATTCTTAAAGAAGAATTTGATATTAAGGTTCATTATGCCAATGAAATTGGTATAAATATAGAAGAATAAAAAGGAGATATAATCATGAAAGAAACTTCTATTGAAAGAATCGTTGGAGAAGAAAAATGCACTTTATATACAAGCGAACGTAAATTTATTTCAAAAATTGAGCAATATAAAGAAATTTATCCTGATTTAGTTGATTTTGAAAAAAACTCTGATGGAAGTATTGTTGCACATGTACCTTTTGATTGGTTTAAATTTATTTCTCCTAAAAAGAAGAGAGTGCTAACAGAAGAAGAAAGAAAAGCTATTGGAGAAAGATTGAAAAGAGCAAGAGATATGCTTGATTAAAACAAAAGGAGTATAAAAATATTTTATGATTTTAACTGGAGATGCAATTTATAAACGATTAGGAAATTCAATTATTATTGATCCTTTTGATTTTAACAAACTTAATCCTAATAGCTATAATTTAACTTTAAACAATAAATTATTAGTTTACAACAAACAAAAATTAGATATGAAAATCAATAATGATTATCATATTGTTGAAATTCCTGAAGAAGGTTTGTTGTTAGAACCTGGAAGAGTATATCTGGGTAGAACCAATGAATATACTGAAACTCAAAATCTTGTTCCTATGTTAGAAGGGCGATCTTCTCACGGACGTTTAGGATTATTTGTACATGTTTCTGCTGGATTTGGAGATATTGGTTTTAGAGGATATTGGACTTTAGAATTAAGTTGTGTTCAACCAATAGTGATTTATCCAAATATTGACATTTGTCAAATTTATTATCATACTATTATTGGTGAAGTTTTAACTAAATATCAAGGTAAATATCAAGATAGCCAAGATGTAATAACAAGCCAAATATATCAAGAATTATTTAGTAAATAAATAAAAATGAATACAAAAACAATTCATTTTGATAAACGAAGAAACAATAAAGAAAATGTCTATAAAGTTTCAAAACTCTGAGACGGAAAAAATATTTTCTGTATCTAATATGGAGGAGGCCAACATGAACAAGCCGAGAATTTGCGAGGTGCTTAGGGTGGAGGTAAATCAGAGCTTCCAGTTTAATGATTTCCCATTTGACGAAGTGAAAAGTTATCTTATCGGCCCAGATGGAAAAATTAGAAATGTACATGGTGGGGAAGTGACCTCCAGTGAACTTTGTTATATTATCAATCACTCTGACTACATCATCCGCGAGCCCCGCTGGACGGAGCAGGAGGTGGAGAGGGCGAAGGCTATCAAGATGTTATACTCAGAGGCAGAAAGCATTGAGATGTATGGCTTCGGCATTAGAGTTTTCAACAGGAAACTTGTCATTGCAACACTCGACCCCTCTTTGTTTCCTTCTCTTCGCCAAAATGAAATCATCACCCTTGACGAGATCATCGGAGGTGCAGAATGAGAGAAATCCTTTTCAAAGCTAAGCGGCTAAGTGATGGCGAGTGGGTGGAAGGGTATTATATAGGGCCGGTAGGCGTCCTTGATGTACATGAGATTAGAGATATTCAAGATATTGCAGGAGCGCGAGTTGAGGTAGACCCATTCACAGTTTGTCAGTACGCCGGTCTGACCGACAAGAACGGAACGAAGATTTTTGAGGGGGATATCATCCATTGGACGAATTGGAACGGCGAACAAAAAGAAGCCCCTGTATGCTATGACCAAGAGTGGAATAGATTTTGTGTTTGGTTGAATGGCGCTGAAAGCATGGGCGTAAATATACATCTGTCAACGAGCGGAATTGAGATCGTCGGCAACAAATTCGATGGAGGAAAAGATGATAGTTAATGAACAAAGGAAAGTGAAACTTGTAAACTGCTGTAATGCGATTTATGCTGAAAACGAGCTAATTAACGCTGCGTTATGGTCTAGTGATAAACCGATTTGCAGTACAAAGAAAATAGTTTTACGTAGAGACTATCCATCAATTTGCATTTACGATAAAAAAATTTCAATTCATAGATTACTCATGATGTATTGGCTACAAGAAGAAATCCCGGATGGGTATATTGTCCACCACATCAACGAAAACAAGTTGGATGCACGAAAAGAGAATCTGGCCCTCGTCCCATTTACAACACATCAACATTATCATAATGCAGGGAAAACCCTGACAGATCAGCATCGGGAAAAAATAAGCCAAGCGAATTACAGAAGATGGGAACGTGTACGAAAAAATAACATCCACGACGGGGAGGGCTACGATGATGATTAAACTGCTTCTTTTTCTGGGCATCATCCTGTCTATTGTCAAAGCAAACGGATGGTTTATAATCCCGATGCCTGTTTTGGTTTTCTGCTGGGTAGGAAGCTTCGTTTGCTGGATGATTTATTCGTATGCTCTTGGTGTAGGCGAAGGAGCCGCAAAAGAGATGAAAAAGAAAGTCCACGACGGGGAGGGCGGACAGCATGAATGATTGGATTAGCGTCAAGGAGAGATTACCGGAAAAGGATGGATGGTATTTTGTCTATGCTCCTGAATATTGGGGTAACAACAAAATTTATGGACTTGATGGCCTTGCATATTCCAACTTTAAACACAACTACAAAGATCACTGGGGGATTGAAAGAAAAATGGGGAAAGGATACCCTGTGATTGTCACCCACTGGATGCCACTTCCTAATTCGCCGAAAAAAGAACAAAAATAAAAAGGATAAATATTATTTATGATTAAACGTATTTCAACTTTATTAATTATTTTGTGTTTAATTTTAAGTATTACTGTTTATGCAAGAGTTCCTAATGGTGTTAATATTGAAAATTTTGATGCAAATGTTAATTATATGACAGAGATGTATGAATGCGCGAAATTAAATACAGATCATAGTTTAATTGTTGGGGCAATTTATGAACAACAAAGAAATTTAAAAATTGATTTTTTGAATTTGAATGAATATGAAAAAACAGATTTTTTTAATGAAAAGAACACAGGAGAACAAATTTTAACTCATATTGAAAATTATCTTAATGTAACACAAGATAATTTTAATTATGAAGATTATTATACAATTAATGATGTAAATATGTTGGCTAAAGTTGCTTATTGTGAATCACGAGGAATTAAAAGTAAAACTGAAATTGCCTGTGTTATGTGGGTTATTTTGAATAGAGTAGATAATAGTAATTTTCCTAATACTATCTCAGGTGTAATTTTGCAACCTAATCAATTTGCATATAGTGCAAATGTACCAACAGTCAGCGATTATGGTTATGATTTGAAAGTTTTAGCCACTGATGTTCTTAATAATTGGGCAAAAGAAAAAGCTGGTAGAACTGATTATGTGAGATGTTTGCCTAAAGAGTATCTATATTATGGAGGAGATGGAATTCATAATTATTTTAGAACATCTTATACGGGTGGCGTCAGATGGGATTATTCTTGGGGATATCCTTATGGATAATTATAAAGGAGAGATATTATGATTGTTAATGGAAGTATTGGACAGAAATTAAATAATAAAATTCCAGGTGGTATGGCAGGGTCTTCTTATAAGATTATAGGTTATTTAGAAAATTATAGAAATAATGAAAGTATGACTGCTAATGTAGTAAATAAAGTTGAAATTCCATGGACATCGGCTCCAACAGACGATGCAGATTTATATATATTATGGGTAGGAAATTCTAATACTCCATTTGAAAAAACCAAAGGTGATTTTAAAACTGGCGTTTTTTTTATAGGCCCTGATATAGATAAAATATATAGTACATTAAATAACAAAAAATATGGAATAGGCTTTGGATATGATTTCAGTAATTTTAAAATAAATGAAAATTATGCTGGAGCCACATTCTCAACTTTAGATTATATAGCTTGGGGAGTAATAGAAGAATTTTATGGAGTTGATTATAGTCCTTCACAAATAACACAGATTGATGGATTAATCAGTTATCATAATTCAAGTAATAATGTATTATCAAAAGATTATAGTTGTCAATTTTCTACTAATGCAACATCAGGTTATTTGCGTACCAGATGGATGATAGGTAATATTGATAATAATAATATCACATGCTATTTTGGTTTACAATCAGGTAGTAATAATAATTATAGTTTATGGGGATTAAATATTGTAGCATTAAAAAGGAGTAATTAAATGTATTATTGGTGTATTAGAGATGAAAATGGGCATCCAGGTCAAATTGGGGAAATTGATGATTTGTCCAGAATCCCCAAAAATGCAGAAGAAATGACTGAAGAAGAATTTGAGATGCAGAAAGACGTAAAAGGTCGTAAAAAGAAAGCTGACGGAAGTTTAATGTTTGTAAAAACAGAAAAACTTATCCAAGAGCTTAGTAATGAATGTGAAAGAAAAATTACTTCCGGTATTGAATATAATGGAAAACAATATTCTTTGTCTTTAGCAGATCAAATTAATATTAATAATATGTATCAAAAAGTGACTTCTTCTGCCAATACTTTGTCTGCTGATGATCCTATTACTTATCATGCAAATAATGAAGTGGAAAGTGAAATTGATATGCAAACAGTATTAGGACTAAAGCAATCTATGGATAATCATGTTCAATCTTGTAGAGCTCATTATAATAAATTGAAACATTATTTGTTATCGTTGGATGTAGAACAAAAAGATTATGAAGTTATTAAAGATTTTAATTGGGATACTGTAATTGATTAATTAAAATGAAAAAAGATTTGACAGGATATTATTGTTTTACTTATAATCATGACTGGTCAATTATAGAAAGTTTTAATAAAAACTTAGTAATAGCAAGATGTAAAAATTGCGGTAAAGAAGAAATTATATTTATAAATGGAGATAGAGGCTTTTATTTTAATTGGATACCTCCAGATGATAAAATAATTTTTATTTAATAGGATTTATTATGGAAGCAAAGAAGAGTGGCGATTATTATTGAAGCAAGGAGAGCATGATGATTAAGTTTGAAAATATTGAGGTGATCGGATGGGAGCACGCAATTCATGGTATGCGAAATCCTTTAGAGAGTTGGGAGAAGAGCGATAGTTGCTGGTATGAAAAAACTCCAAATTTTTTTGATTTACCAAATGAAGTCCTACCAGTGAGACAAGAGGGTAGTGAAGTTTTTTGTATTGGCCCGAATGACCTTAATTTAATGACCCGGCTGCGGAATGCAGGAACGGACCATCGAAAATTTATACGAATGATTGCAGTCTATGTAGATATTACCGCGCCAAGATACTGGTGGTCTGAGTTTGACACTTATAAGATAGGAACTGTTGCTAATTCTTGTTCAACGATGCACTGTATTCATAAAAAAGAGTTTACATTAGACGATTTTTCGCATGAACACATGACACTAAGATCATCGGGGCTTCTCATGCAAACAATAAAATATTTAAATGAGGTCCGTAATATTTATGTTAATCAAGAGATTAAACATCTTGATCCTATCAAAAAGGAAGTTTGGTGGCAAATGATTCAGCTTCTCCCGAGTAGTTATAACCAAAAACGAACCGTAATGTTAAACTATGAAGTCTTAGCAAACATTTACAAATCTCGTAAAGGGCATAAATTAGATGAATGGAAAGAATTTTGTGAATGGATTGAAAGTTTGCCATATTCTGAACTAATCACAGGGAAAAGCAATTAAATGATACGTGAAGTTGTATTACAAATTATATTGCTTATAATTTTATTGTTTTTAGCAATTAAAGAACAAATATTTCTCTAAAAGGTGTTATTATGAAATTTAATAAATTGAATTTTAGTTATCTTACACGAAACTTGGGGGGGGGCAAAATCATTACTTCCCTAAAGGAGGCTAATGATAATGTCTAAATATAATATTACAATGAAACAAAAGAATGATTCTGATTATGATGAATTATATCCAGAATCATTAGATACTCAAATTAAATTAAGTAAAGATACTACTGGTTTTACTGGTACTAATGTCTCTCAAGTGTTGATGGAATTAAATAATAAAATTCCAGGTGTGTTGCCAGAAGCAGGAACATATCAATTAGTAGGTTGTGTAGAAGATTATAGAAATAATCAAGCAATAACAGGGGAAACAGTTATAAAGACTGAAATCCCATGGTCAAAAACGCCTTCAAATATATTAAAGAATGGAACACCAGATTTATATATTTGTTATATTGGCGATCAGCCAATGAATCGTTATGACGCAAATGTAGAACCACAAACTGCATGTTTTATTTTTGGTCCAGATATAGATAAAAGATATTATTTAAAAGATACATCTCCTTCAACATGGGCACCAGCTATGGCTTTTGGCTATCAATGGAGTAATGCTCCGTTTAACACCGATTCAAGTAGTTATGGGAATGTTAAGGTGTCAGAATTTAAATATAGAGATTTATGTACAATTAAAACTTTTTGGCGCAATGATAATTTTACTCCTACTGTATTATCTCAATTAAAAGGGATTTCTTGTTATCAATCAACATCAACAAGATCGACATCTTATGGACCAGAAATTGTTATGGAACAAAATAGTGAAACATATAATAATTCATTATGTATTACAAATATAGATTTGACAAATGGTGTTACGGTTCATTGGGGGTGTCAAGGAAATAATCCTGGATATAGTTTATGGTCGTTGACTCTATTAGTTTTTAATAGTATTAATTAAAAAATATTTTTAATTTAATATCCCCCCCCCCCCAAGTGGGGATAGTCAATCAAAAAGTTACTTCTTATAATTATCAATATATAGAAATAAAATTTAATTTTATCCCTTCTTATGCCATTTTGAATTTTTATTTAATAAATAATCAAAATTATAATTTTTATGGCAATGTTATAATATTTAAAGAAGAGCCTCCTGTTTCATGGGATAATTATAGTTATTATAAATTGGGGGAAAATTATAATTTAGCGTTTGATGATATAAGTTTAAATAATAATATTTTGTCAATAAGTCAGGCATCTTCATATAATTATTATGTACAAGGAATCGTTTTTTAAGGAGAAATTATGAGCATTTCAAATATTGTTAAATTTAATGAAACTGGTATCCCCCCCTGGACAGTTGATGACGAAGGTAAAGTTTTATCTATTAAAGAAAATAAATTAGCTTGGGTGGAAATGAGTGGAACACCAGTAGAACCAGAAGTCGAAGAATATAAGTGGGTTATTTTACCTAACAAGTATACTATTTATAATGAAGAAGGAACTACATTAAAAACTGAGAATAAAACCTTAAATGAATGGGAACCCCCTATTTCTGGAGACTATGTTATTCAGCTTCATGCAACAGGAGGTAAAGGCGGAGATACTTATGCTAAGTATGTAAGTAATGGTGCAAGCTATCCTTCGACTCAATATACTGTTACTGGTGCTACTGGTGGTGGCGGTGGCGGTTCTGGAGCAAAAATAACTCTTACGTTAAATAAGGGTACAAATCATACTTTATCTGTTTCTAATAGTAAAGCAAGTTTTGATAATTATTATGTAAACAAAGGATCAGATGGAGGAAATGGTAGTATAAATACTGTTACTGGTGGTAAAGGCGGAGCTTATGGAACTTATGCAGGTGGTATGACTTTGTTGGCTGAAGCTGGTGAGGATGGCGGCGCTTCAACAGAAATTTCGGCTTTATTTTATAACTATTATAGTAAAGGTGGCGACGGAGGCAGCGGTTCAGCCCTTAAAGATGCAAATGATACTGGTGCGTATGGAAACGGTGGTTCTGCTGGCTCATTTTTAGGAGGAAGTTTGCCAGGAGGCGAAGGTGAAGAAAATAAAGCAGAAGGTGACACAAGTAATTTAGGTCCTGCTATAATTATAATAAGAAAATTGGATTGATTTATTATGGGTATTTTTATCCCCCCCCCCCTGGAAAGAAATTCAGGTATAAATACTAAATTTTATAAATTTAATCTTAATGATAGTAATCTTGATATAAACACTTTGAGCGCGACTAACACTCAAGAAAGTATAAAAAATTTTTCATATACACAAATAAATAACAGCCAACATTCAGGTGGTGCAAGTTTCGATGGAGACCTAAGAGTCCCAGTAGAAGTGCCAACAATAGCTGAAAAGACTGTTACTATACCAGGCAGCGATGGGGCTTTTATTTACGGGTATGTCAGTATAATGAAAAGTTATTCTAATCAAAAAAGAGTGGCTTTGCCCGCATTTGCTTTTACAAACGATAAATTTTCTCCTGGTTATAGTTTTAGCTCTACTGAATTTGGTGATGTTATAGAGGCTGTGACACGTTTTACAATTATTAAAGTAAGTCACCCAGATTTTGATGTGACTGAAACTATTAATTTTAATATTCAAATGCAGAATGCAGATGCTGTCGCTTATTATTTATATATTTGGGTACAAAAGTAAAATAAAAACAACCAAGGTATTTTTATCTTGGTTGTTTTTTTATTATTTTCTCGAAAAGAAAGTCAGTCTCTAATTTAATATTGATATCACTAAATTTACGCCGTGTTTCACCGGAAAAAGAATCAAGTTGTTTGGTGGCCATAATCTTTTTATAAGATTCTTGATTTATAATTTTTAATTCAGGAAATTCTTGATATATTTTTTGTAATTTTTCTGTAATTCTATTTTCAGTAGGAGGAGATAAAGTGATTACTTTTTTAAGAAAAATATATTGCCCATCAAATTCTTCTATGCACAATTCTTTTATCGTTTTATTTAGAAATTTATATTTACTATCAGGCAGCCAACCAGTTTCATAACCAGGAACAGCGATTTCTTTGGCTCTACTTAACAGGGTCATACATTGTTTATCTAAATCTGTTTCTAAAGGGACATTATGCCCGAGAATAAAATAACCATGGCGCCCATAATGTTCTGAATATAATCTATACCCAGAGCTTAAACGAATTAAATCTCTTTTGTGCATATTTTCTAATTTTGTTAAAGTCCATCTGACCAATATTTTTTTCGCTGTGGCCGATATTTCAGGAAAATTGATATATTCGTTTCCAAGTGCGGACATTGTATCAATATTACAAGAATAGATAAAATTATCATTCACAAGGCCAAATAATTTTAAAAGCTCAGTATTAGACAAAAACAAAGTGCGGCCATCATTCTTTTGAAAAGTTTGATAAACAATAGCATCAAATATATTTTGATATTTATTATTCTTATTAAGTTTAGAAAACGCCTTTATTTCATTCTCATAGACTTCATCAATTCTATACCTCGTAGGGCTGCTAAGTATTTGAAGATCACAATAGAGGGCCAAATCTTCTAATTGTTTTTGCTTAGAATATCCACCTTTTTTAGAAAGCCCCAAAGACTCACATAAGGGCCCATATTTTAATTCTTGGCCTTTAATTTCATTCATTTTTTCGGCCAAATTATCAGGAATGTTTTTCATCTTTTTTTCTCCATTTTTGTCTATTTGTCTATTTTTTGTGCTATACAATTTTAGAAAAAGGCGACGCACTTTTTCGTTAAGAAATTGTATTCCTAAAATATTTTTGTCTAAATTCATGTTCATATATAGATATATTACAGTATATGAACAAGAAAATAGACAAAAATATTTTTTTAAGTTTTTTCCTATCTATTTTATTACTTTTTTATGAACATGTCAAGTAAAATTAAAAATTTATTTTATTTATCTTTAATTTATAAAAATTTTTCTCTATTAGTAATAAGAATATATATTTTATCTAATATAGAATATTAGAAGAGATTGTAATAAATATAAGCAAATATAATAATAAATATAAGAAAAATATATGAAAGAGGTTGTTAGACTATGTATATTGGTTGCATGTGTCATATTTGTTACATGTGACTGTTTACTGGTTATAAGGGACTGTTACATATATTGGTTACATGTGTCTATGTGTGTATGACTACACGGGTTTTTTAATAGCAAACTAAACAACTCATCCCAAACAAGCCCCCATATTTTTATATAAATTGAACAAAACATTTGTAATTATATATAATAATATACTATTATGATATAAAAATTTTAACAGGTGTTAAAAAACTACCATACGGTGGCAAATGTGAAGTTTACTTCATACACATTACGGAATTATATTAAGCATTTAATACTCACTCACTCACTCACTCATTCACTCACTATTATACACTTTTTCTTGCTTACATATCATATACAATCTATGCCCACACTATTTCCCATTTTCAAAAATCAAAGACCATTCCTTTCTTTCCTACTCTATCCTTTATATCTATAATCATTTATACCCTTAATCTTTTAACTCTCTTAGCTCTATCTATTCTTTCTCTTT
>UREA01000006.1 GCA_900546715.1 uncultured Mycoplasmatota bacterium
CGTCAAAAAGTAGTAAGTGGTTAGCTGGATTACACGAATGGACTCTCTCCCGCGTATCCGGCGGTACGAATGACGCTTTCCGTGTGCGTTCCGCAGGGTATGTCTATGGCAGCTTCGACGTGAGCAGTACGAGTGCGGTCCGGCCAGTCTTTTATCTTAACTCTTCGATAAACTATGTATCGGGCAGCGGAAGTTCCGCTGACCCGATCCGGATAAGCTAATGGCGAGGAAATTGCTCGTCTTGGGCCCTTGCGGTCCAGGCGAGCGGGGCACTTTTTTCTGGCTAGAGGGAAGAAAAATAGAATAGTGAAGAACTTTTGCTAGAACAACGTCTGAATGACTGCAGCGAAGTTGCAGGCGTTCAGGGGGGGCCGCTTTTGGAGTTATCAACACTCCCGCCGGTATAGCGGGATATAATACTATACTAATTATATTTATAATTAACTAAATAATATTATGAATAATACTATTAAATTAGATGCTGGAGTTTTTAGTAGTATGACCGAGTATAACGGGTTATATTATATAAATAGGAGCAGGATAAATAATAATTATGATGTTAATTATTCTGGGTAATCTTGGAATAATCTCCCGCAGATCCGACAATACGAATAACGCTTTCCGTGTGAATTCCACAGGGTATGTCAATGGCAACAACAACGTGAACAATACGAATGCGGTCCGGCCAGACCTTTACAGTTCGAGTAGTATAAGATTAAGGTTTTATGATTGAGTGAGGTAAATTAAAAGCGGTAAGAAGAAGTGAAATTATATAGTGGAGTGTTGAAGGTATAAAAACTCCGAAGGGATAACATCCCTCGGAGAGCGCATTTTCCACATTTATCAACAATATTAGGGAGGTAATATGTATAGTTATATAATAGGAAAAGTAACAGATATAAGTAGTAATAATATAGTACTTGAATGTAATAATATTGGGTATTTAATTTATGTACCCAATCCTTTTAGTTATCAAATAGGTAATGAATATAAAGTATTTGTTTATAATAAAATTGGAGAAGATGAATATAGTTTGTATGGCTTTAAAACTAAAGAAGAATATGAACTATTTTTGCGTCTTATTAGTGTTAAAGGGCTAGGAGCTAAACTTGCACTTCCAATTCTTGCAACAGGTTCTATCGCAGGTATAGTTGATGCAATTGATCGGGAAAATATTTTATATTTAACTAAGTTTCCTAAAATTGGGGATAAATTAGCTCGCCAAATAATTTTGGATTTAAAGGGTAAAATAAATATAGATGTAACAGAAGAAATAGAAAATGATGAAACAGAAGATTTAATTGATACACTTGTTGCTTTAGGTTATAAACAAACAGAAATAAAGAAAGTAATTGGTCAAATAAATAGAAGTAATACATTAGAAGAACAAGTTAAAGAAGCATTAAAGTTATTATTAAAGTAGGTGTGATATGAATAAAGGTTTTACATTAGTTGAACTTATGGCGGTATTAGTGTTAATTGTTATTATAGCTTCTATTGGTTATGCTGGAATTACAGCGGTTCAGAGAAATATTAATCAAAATTTGTGGGAAGCTACAGTTGAAGAAATAGAAACGGGAGCTGTAAAATATGGGCAAGATAATTTAAATGTTTTAAATACTAATGAAACATGTAATATTGATGGTAGTGAAACTAGAAATTGTATAGAGGTAACTGTAGAATTCTTAATAAATAGTAATTATATTGATACTGATGAAGTAGATGATAGCGAAAAAGAAATAATAACTAATAATGTAACTGGGGAAATAGTTAATGATAATATAGTATGTATTTATTTAGAAAATAATCGAGTTTATGCCGAATATCAAGAATAGTGCTTGCTATTCTTTTTCTTTGTATGTTAAAATAGATGATGGAGGAAAGTTATGGAAAAATATGTGTATTTGTTTAATGAAGGAAACAAAGATATGCGAAATCTTCTAGGTGGTAAGGGTGCAAACCTTGCTGAAATGACTAATATTGGTTTACCTGTTCCTAGAGGATTTACTGTTACAACAGAAGCTTGTAACAAATACTATGATGATGGTAAAGTTCTAGATGATGCCATTGTTGAAGAAATTAAAAGTAATCTAGAAAAATTAGAAAGTATCACTGGTAAAAAATTTGGTGATTTAGAAAATCCCCTTTTAGTAAGTGTTAGAAGTGGTGCTAGAGCAAGTATGCCAGGAATGATGGATACTGTACTTAATCTTGGTTTAAATGATGAAATAGCTGCATCTTTTGCAAACAAAATTAATAACAAAAGATTTGTATATGATTCATACAGAAGATTTATTCAAATGTTTGCTGATGTAGTTAAAGGTTATTCAAAGAGCAAATTTGAAGAAATTATTGATGAAGTAAAGGCTGAAAAAGGTGTTAAAGATGATATTGAACTTGATGAAAGTGATATGGTTTTATTAACAGATAAATTCAAGAGCGCTTACAAGGAATTTGCAGGAGAAGATTTCCCGCAAGATCCATTTACGCAATTAATTGAAGCTGTTAAAGCAGTATTTAGAAGTTGGAATAATGAAAGAGCTATATATTATAGAAGAATAAATGATATTCCTGGATCATGGGGAACTGCTGTAAATGTTCAAGAAATGGTTTATGGTAATAGTGGTAATACTTCTGGTACAGGTGTAGCTTTCACCAGAAATCCTGCAACTGGGGAAAAGAAATTATTTGGAGAATACCTAATCAATGCGCAAGGTGAAGATGTTGTTGCAGGTATTCGTACGCCTTCAGAAATTGATACTCTAAAAGAAGTTATGCCTGATGTGTATGAAGAATTTGTGCGTATTGCTAATTTGCTTGAAGATCACTACTCTGATATGCAAGATATGGAATTTACAATTGAAAATGGTAAATTATTCATACTTCAAACTAGAAATGGTAAAAGAACAGCTAATGCTGCAGTAAAAATTGCCGTTGATCTTGTGAGTGAAGGTAAAATTAGCAAAGAAGATGCCGTATTAATGGTTGATCCAAAGAGTTTGGATGCATTACTTCATCCAACATTTACGGATAGTGCTGTTAAAAATGGGGAAGTTATTGGTAAAGGTCTTGCAGCATCACCTGGAGCTGGAACTGGTAAAATTTACTTTAATGCTGCAGATGTAATCGAAGCTCACAAAAATAAAGAAGATGCTATTTTAGTTAGACTTGAAACATCTCCAGAAGATATCGAAGGAATGAATTCAAGTAAAGGTGTTTTAACTATTCGTGGTGGAATGACTTCGCACGCTGCCGTTGTTGCTCGTGGTATGGGTATTTGCTGTGTATCTGGAGTTGGTTCATTTAGTATAAATGAAGAAGAAAAAACTTTAACTACTGATAGTGGCAAAGTTTATCATGAAGGCGATTATATTTCAATTGATGGTTCAACTGGCTTAGTTTATGATGGTAAACTTGAAATGAGGGAAGCATCAATTAGTGGAGACTTTGAAACATTTATGTCTTGGGCCGATGAAGCAAGAGATTTGCGTATTCGCACTAATGCTGATACTCCAAAAGATGCTATTCAAGCTCGTAAGTTTGGTGCAGAAGGAATTGGTTTATGTCGTACAGAACATATGTTTTTTGAGCGTGACAGAATATTTAATTTTAGAAAAATGATTTGTGCAACAACTCTTGAAGAAAGAAAAGCTGCCCTAGATAAAATACTTCCATATCAAAGAAAAGACTTTGAAGGATTATATGAAGCAATGGCTCCATACAGTGTAGTTATTAGATATCTAGATCCACCTCTACATGAATTCTTACCAAAAACTGAAGCTGAAATTAAAGAACTTGCTGAAGATTTAGGTAAGAGTGTTGATGACCTTCATAAAGTTATTGATTCACTTAAAGAATTTAATCCAATGATGGGACATCGTGGATGTCGTTTAGCAATAACTTATCCAGAAATTGCAGAAATGCAAACTAGAGCAGTTATTGAAGCGGCAATTAATGTTGGTAAAAAAGGTATTAAAGTAAAACCAGAAATAATGATTCCTTTAGTTGGAGAAGTAAAAGAATTAGAATATGTTAAAGATATAGTTGTTCGTGTTGCTGATGAAGTAATAAAAGAAAATAATGCTGATTTAGAATACGAAGTTGGAACAATGATTGAAATTCCAAGAGCAGCATTACTTGCTGATAAAATTGCTAGTGTTGCAGATTTCTTTAGCTTCGGTACAAACGACTTAACCCAAATGACTTATGGTTTTTCTAGAGATGACGCCGGAAAATTCTTGGATGCTTATTATGAAAAAGGTATTTTTGAATTTGACCCATTTGCAAAAGTTGATACTGAAGGTGTTGGACTTTTAATGCAAATGGCTAGTGAAAAGGGAAGAAGCGTTAATAAGGAATTAAGTTTAGGTATTTGTGGAGAACATGGTGGAGATCCATCAAGTATTGCATTCTGTGATAAATTAGGATTTAATTATGTATCTTGTTCACCATTTAGAGTACCAATTGCTAGACTTGCAGCAGCAAGGGCAGCAATATTAAGAAAAAGAGGAGAATAATTAAAAAATGAGCTTTGGTAAAGCTCATTTTTTTGGTGTTTAATTTTTGTAAAGTAATTAAATTCTTATTTACATATAATTGAACTATATCTAAATTAATGTTAAAATTTATAGTAAAGTAGAGGTAGTTTATGAATAATGAAATTAATACTGTAAATGATGTAGAATTTTTAGATTGTCCAAGTGTAGTTAATGAAAACAATTCTAATAATGGAAAGAAAAATAATAAAAAGAAATTTATTATAATTGGTATTGTTTTGGGAGCTATAGTACTAATTTTTTTAGGTATTTTTATATATTTCAGAGTTTATTTTTCGGCCAAAAATTATATTCAAAATAAAATGGATGAAATATCTTTATTTATTGATGATGTTTTTGAAGGAATCAATTATGAATGTGATAAAGATTATATGTTTGATGGAAACTTGGGTATTACAACAGATGTAAGTGAGTATTCGTCTTTAAATAATACTAATCTAGATTTTACAGCTGAACTTTCTTATAATAAACAAATATTAAATATATATACTGATTTATTAAAAGATAATGAAGATTTTTTCGATTCTCAGTTTTATGTAGATGAAAATAACTTTTATATTAACTCAGATGATTTATATCCATCAGTCTTATATACTAGTTTAGATGAAAGTATTTTTAATGATTTTGGTAATAGAGATATTAAAGATATATTTAAATCATTTTTTAGTTATTTAGAAACTGTTATAGTTGCTGCGGATGTAAATACAGAAATTAAAGGATTAAATGCTATTTATACTTATAATATTAATAGTACTGATATAAATAAATTGAATGAGTTAATAGATAGTGATAATGCTTTAAGTAGTTTTTTAAGTATTTTAGGTATGGAAGATATAACTGATGCTCGTAATGTTTATTTTGAAGTATCTGTTAGTTTACCAAGTGCTAAATTAGAAGATTTTAGAGCAAATATCGATGGAGTTGAAATAAAATTAAATAAAATTGATAATAATAATTATGAAATTGTTATAAATGATACTGTAGCAATCGATGTAAATGTTAATAATGATGAAGTAACTATAAGTTTGGCAGTTGATGATGAAGGAGAACTTTTAGTTGAATATAATAAAAAAACACATGATTTTAAATTTTATATAAGAGAATATGCTTATGTAGATGATTATATATTTAATATTGAGATTTATAATAATGACGATGAGAAAAATATAATATTTGATTATAGTTCTGAATATAATGGAACTGATTTAAATATTGATTTAACAACTACAAAAATAGATGATAATAACTCACTAGTTAGTGGAACTATGGATTTGCAAGTATATGAATTAATTCTTAATCTAGATTATGAAATAAATGTTGATATAGGTGATGATTTAGTTCAAAATCAAACATTTAATAATATAAAAGATATTAATTCTTTAACTCGCAAAGAAGATGAAGAGTTTGCAAATAACATGTTTTATATATTAAATAGTCTTGATTTGGCGGAAATTTCTGGCTTAGGCTTTTATACTGAAGAAGTATTTTTGTTGGGATGTTCAGAAATATATAATGCAGCATTAGCATATTTTGAAAATACTAATGAGAATGGTTGTATTAGTGTTGGAGCATTAGAAGGTTTAGAATATCCTGCAAGTGCGATATATGGGATTGTTACATATAATAATGGAGATTTGTTATTTACTTTAGCATATGATGATTATATGATAATAAATTCATCTTATAATGAATTTGAAGAAAATGTGAAAGAATATGATATCTATGAACTATCTGAAGCATTTTCCGTATGTTACCCAGATGAATAATTAAATGGGCTTTAATGAAGCTCATTTTTTAGTTTACCAATTAAAAATTTTTTAAAGTTTATATTGTGCAAACATAAAAATCATATTATAATATATTTAGGGTGGTATTAATGGATAATTTCTCTTTTGAAACCAATGTTGCAAATAATCAAAATTTAACGTTTGAATATATTAAAAAATCTTTTGGTGAAATTGGTATAGATATAAGTAATAAAAATATTATGAAAAGCTTATCTACGATGGATAAACAAGAAAAATATACTAATCTAGCTTTGTTATTATCTGATCAAAATCCTTATGCTTTTAAAATTGCTGTTTATCCAAATACTGATAAGTTGTACTTTTTAGATAGAAAAGAATTTAGTGGTTCTCTTTTAGAAATATATGATAAAACCCTAGATTATTTAAAACTTAATTCAGCCACCTATGGATTAATTGATGGTACAATAAGAAAAGACATTGAAGAATATCCAGAATTTATAATAAGAGAAATTTTGCTTAATTCTTTAATTCACCGAGATTATTCAACTCTTACATCAAATATTATAAATATTTATAAAAATGATTCTATTGAATTTATTAGTTATGGATCACTTTATGGTAATATTACTATTGCTGATGCTCTAGCAGGTTTATCTACTTCTAGAAACCCTCATTTGCAATCAATATTTATGAGATTAAAAAGAGTTGAAGCTATTGGTAGTGGTTTAAGAAGAGTAAGTTCTTATTATAAAACTAGAAACTTAGAACTTATTATTGAAGCTTTGCCATCATCATTTGTTGTTAGGATACCAAGTATTACTATAGATGAAGTTGTTTTTCTTAATCTTTTTTGTTATAATATCTAACCGATGTGTATGAATTGGGAAGAAAAAGGAGCGCTGGGAGTTAGGTATTTACTAAAATATATTGAAAATCCTAATAGTGCTTATCTAGATGTTGTTAAAGATAATATAAATGAAATTAAATTTTTTAGTTATTTAATGCTTTTTTGTAATAATATGGATGAGTTATATACATCTATTCCAGAACTATTATTAAAAGATATTTTTGAGTGTGCTCCAATTAAATATATAAATTATGTAAATGGATGCAAACAAAGTAAAATATATGAATATGGTTCTGGATTTTATTCTAATCATCATGGTTTATATCACAGTAGACTTAGATTAATTCGTAATGCTTTAGCGCATGGTGATTTTACTTTTGATGGTAATATTATAAATATCTGTGATGGCTCTTTTAAATGTCATTTTGATTTAAAATGGTTTTTCTCTTTGGCTTCTATTAGTCTATCTAATAATAAAACAACTATTCAAAAAGATATAATAGATTATAGTGTAATTGGAACAGTTGATTATACAAACTATCAAACTAAAGATTTAAAAGATTTGTTTGATCAAGGCAAATTATCTATTTTAAAATTTACATGTGTTGCAAGTAGCAGTAAAGATGTTGAAAATAAACTAAATATAACTGATTTAAGTTTCGATTGTTTAATGACTGTTTATTTAAATGTTTTAACAGAAAAATTAAAACAAGGCTACTTTCTAAAAGATGCTATTAAAATATTGCATCAAGCATTTAAAGGTATTTTAAAAGTAGAAATAATACCTATTAATAGTAAAAGTTTAAATAATCCATATTTTAATAATCTGCCAATTAATGAAGCAATTAACTATTTAATAAATGAATTAGGAAGAAATTCTAGAATTACTAAAAATACCATAGATGTTAAAACTATCGATTCTTTATTAGATAAATTAATAAATAATGAAAATATTCCCTTATCTTTAGAGTATGAATTGCCAGATTTATTAGAATACTTAATTAGAGTATATTCTTATATTTTATTTGCTATAATTTATAAAGGCCATAATCCTGGCATAATGGCTGAAGTAGTGTTTAAGGAATATGCCAGTAATATTACTTTAGGATTTAAACATGCCAAAAATGTTTGGTTAGAATATATAAAAAGAATAACTAAAGGAATAAATATATTAAAAGAAAAAAATATGCTTAATGAATTAGTGATATTTGAAGAAAGGCTAAGGTTATATCAAAACAAATTAGCAATTCTAGAAGAAGATGATATTTATGCTTTACTTTTTAGTAATATTCGTAATGCTTTAACTCATGATTTTGTAACACTTAGTGATGGTTTTATAAAAATAGAAGCAAGGGAATCATCAGTGGATATACCTAAAATAAATAGTAAAACCAAAGAAGTAGAGTATAGTACTTTTAAAAGTAATAGTCAAACTATGGAATTAATAACAGATATTGATACTTTTTTAAGTATAATTGATAGATTATATGAATTAGAAGGATTAAAAGTAAGTGTAAATATATCTAAATACCGTAAAAGAAAGAATTATTTACAAAATATTCCTTGATTTAGAAAAAATACTATTATATAATTTATTTTGTAGATAGGAGAATCAAAATGGATTGGTTAAGCATTAGAGAATTATTAATTGATACTTTTAAATTAGTGATAGTTGTTTTTATAATCCTTTTTTTAATGATATATGTTGTATCAGTTACCCAAGTTGTAGGAAATTCAATGAAATCTACTTTAAATGATGGTGATGTTTTAATATTAAGTAAAGCTAGTTACCGTATTTTCGATGTAAAAAGAGGGGACATTATATCACTAGATTATGAAGATACTAAATATTTAATTAAAAGAGTTATAGGACTTCCTGGAGATGATATAGATATAGTTGATAATCAACTTTATATAAATGGGGAAGTATATGAAGAAGATTATTTAGATGATGATCTTAATTATGATGATTTTTCATTACAAGATTTAGGATATGCAACAATTCCTGAAGATCACTATTTAGTTTTAGGGGATAATCGTGAAGATTCTATAGATAGTAGGGAAATTGGTTTAATTAGTAAAGATGAAATAAATGGTAAAATAGTCTTAAGAATATGGCCAATAAATAAAATTAGTTTATTTTAGAAAAATATTAACTAACCTCTCATAAAATATTATGGGAGGTTTTAATTTGTGTCGAATTTTGTCGAAATATGTTGATTATATGAGAGTTTTGTGGTATATTAAAGTCAGCTGAAAGGGAGGTTATTATGGATAAGAGAAAAGTTATAATTTTAGCTATTGTATTATTCCTATTCATTGGACTTGGAACATTTGTGTTCGCACAAAGTGGTTCTGATGAAAACGGAAATGGCCAAGGAAATAATACAATTGAAGCACCAGATAATAATGGTGGAGATAATGGCCAAGACACTCCAAGCGGAACTGAAGACGATGGAGAAACAGAGGAAGGAGGAAATACAGGTACAGATAATACTACTACTGCTGGTGGTAATGGTGGAGAAAATGAACAACCAGGTGAAGAACCAAATACACCAAATGAACCAGAAACACCAAATGAACCAGAAACACCAGAAAATCCAGATACACCAGTTGATAATACTAAAGCAGAATTATTAGCAGCACTAAAAGCTATTCAAGAAAAAATAGATAAGGCTGATGCTAAAGATGATATTGATTCTGCTAGAACTGATAGAACTGAAGATTTAGTTGCTGCAGTTGAAAAATTAAATGATCCCGAATTAAATGAATTACTTGCAGAAATTAATAAAGTATTAGATGATACAACTAATCCAGTGCTATTAGTAAATGGCGAAGAAGTTGAAACTGGTTCAACAATTTATGTAAATGAAGATGCTCAAATGAGCGTAGATGAAGATAATCTATTAACATTTACATCAAATGGTAATGATAGAACAGATAATGTTCTTGCTGGTAGTTGGACTGCTGAAAATGATGGTCCATATAATATTGTAGTAACTGATAAAGCATTTAATCAAACTACTTATACTATAGTTGTTGATAGAACTAATCCTACAATTAGTGTTGATAACGCTCATCATTTTGGAAAAGATGAAGAAGCTATAGTAGATGTTGAAGATTCTATCCTTGATAGAGTAGTAGTTAATAATCAAGATACTGGAGTAAGTATTGAATTTAAAGATGAAGATAATGATGGTATTATTACTATTGATTTATCTGAATATGGAGATGCTACATATCATATTTATACTTATGATAAAGCTCAAAATGAACAAGATTATTGGGTAGCAGTAGATACTACTGATGCTGAAATTAGTTTTGTTGAAACAGATAAGGAAGATAATGTTTTAACAGATTTAACTAATAAAGATGTAACAATTAAAGTGTTTGATAAGTTCTTAACAGATGTTACAGTTACATATCCAAATGGTGAAACAATAACATATACTTATGCTAATAAGAACGATGAATACTATGAAAGTGATTCTGGTAATGAAAACAGAACATTTAGATTAGATGTTGAAGAAGAAGGAACATATGTAGTTACTGCTGGAGATAAAGTTGGTAATGTTACAGATGCAATAGAAATTACAATTGATAAAACCATTGATATGAGACATTTATATACATTAAACTCAACTTATGTAAATGATTCTACATGGAATGGAGATAATTATTATAAAGTAATAGGTGATGGACAAACATTAACAGTTGAATTAGTATTTAACGAAGAAATAGTTGGTACACCACAAATTGCTATTGGCACTAGCCAAGATTATGAAGACATGGTATGCTATGAACCTAGTTGGGCAAAAGTAAAATGTAATGCTACTATAACAATAGATTGTGAAAATCAAGGTTTAGTAGATTGTAAAGAAATACCAATAAGTATTAAAAATGTTCAAGATAAAGCCGAAAATACTACAACATATACAATTGATCACATTAAAACAACTAGTGATTATGGTAAAGTTGTATATGATAATACGCCTATAAAATATAATGCTGTTACAGCTTATGTAAATGATGGTGCAGAAGGCGAATATATTGAAGAAGAAAATGCTATTAAGTTTTATGCAACTTATGGTGATAGAATAATCGCTTATATTACAACTGCTGAAAAATTAGCAGAAATGCCAGTATTTACGCTTACATATGGTGAAAATGAAATTGTTTTAACAGGTGATGATGTTAATATTTATGATACAAATCATGAAACATATAAATATCGTTATCAAGTAGTATATACTGTTCCTGAAGACTTTGAAAAAATTGAAGCAGAAGCAGTATTGACAGTAACAAATGTAGTTGATGGAGCTGGAAATGATACTATAAATCATGATGGTAAAAGAGAAGAACTTACAGTAACTAATCCATATAGAGTTTATATAGATACTATTGCTCCAGAAATAGAATTATATAAAAACAATGATACAACAAGCACTAATTTAGTAACTGAATTAGATGTATACAATAGATTTAATTTCTATGTTGGTGTTAAAGCAAACGACACTTATGGTATTTCAAACATTAAAGTTAATGATGAAGAATATAATAACAACTCATTTGGTGTTAGTAACGATGTAAAAGATTATGTTGTTGTTGCAGCAGATAAAGCTGGAAACAAAACAGAAATTCAATTTACAATCGATACTAAATATCCTATAGTAGAAATTAATGGTACACAATATCAAAAAACAATAAATAACATTCGTGTTGATGAAGCAAATATTAAAATTATAGAAGATAATATTTCATCATTAATTGTTACAAAAGATGGTCAAAAGTTATCTGACTATGATTCTACAACAACCGAATTCACTTTAAGCGAAGAAGGACTTTATACTATTGAGGTTAAAGATAATAATAAAAATGGTAACAAAACAACTGTAGAATTCTATATTGGAAAATATGATACTGAAATCATTTTCGATATACCAGATAGTTTCACTTATGATGCTAATAGTGTTGAAGGTGAAATAACTGCTAAACTAGTTAATAAAATAACTGGTGAAACAATTAAAGAAAATTTAGAACTTACATATTTTGCAGGAAATATGTATTGCGTTAATAGATTGGAAAGTGCTCCAACAGATGCTGGAACCTATACTGTATCTGCATATTTCCATGAAGATGAAGATCACAAAACAGCTCATGCAACTGCTGTATTTGAAATTGAAAAAGCTTTAACTGAAATCAAATTTACTATTCCTGATAATATTTTCTATGATGGAGAACCTGTGGATGATATTGAAATTAGTGTAGTTGCTAATGGAAAAGAAATAGCTAATTCTGAAACAAGTAAGTGATTTTGGATTAATTATTATAATGGTCCTACTGCTAATTCAAATAATTTAATTGGTACAGAAGCTCCAACAAATGCAGGAAATTACTGGATAGCAGTAAATTATGTTGATTCAACAGGAAATTATACTAATGCTTGGGATGACGCAGAATTTACAATTGTTGCTGATACAACAAAACCAGATGTAGGAGATTTGGAAAACAATGCCATTTATTTTGGAAATATTCCATATCATATGACAGATGAAAACGGTATTGATTATGTATATTATGATTTTAGTCACAATTATACAAGTTGTAGGCAATTAATTGATGCATATAATCAAGGTGTTATTGATCGTAGTGATGTAGGTGGTTTAAAAGCTTATCCTGAAAACGGTGCGGGAGTTTATGATGTATCATGGCTTCCAAGTGATAAGACTACAGGTGTTAGTTTCTGTGCTGTAGACAAAGCTGGAAATGATACCTTTGTTGGTGGCATTACAATTTATAAAAATGCTAATGCTACTACTGTAGTAGAAGCTATTAATAATGGTGGAAATATTACTATTCCATCTAATGTAGCTCCTATAACAATTTCTGGAAATAGTTTATCAATACCAGCCAATACATATATTAATGGTAATAAACTTCTTACCATTATAGATACACTTAATATAGCTAATGATTATATAACTATCAGCTATACAAACATTACTGGTGGAATTAATATTACTGGTAATTATAGTAGTTTAGAAAATTCAGTAATTAGTGGAGCAATTGATATTGGATAAAAGAGCGAAAGCTCTTTTTTTTATTCCTAATTTATGCTATAATTTTAATGTAGTAAGGATGTGTATTTATGGCTTATATTAAATTTAAAGAACTAACTAAATATTTTGATTTTAAAGATGAAATATTAGAAGAGGATTTACCGGATTATACTAAAGAATATGTTGAGGCAAATGAACATATTGTTATGGGTTATAAAAATAGTAAAGATTATGTAGTATTTACAGATAAAAAGATGATTTTATTTGATAGAGATACTCTAGCAGTATACTATAAAAAAATACATATAATACCATATATGTCTATATCTACTAGTGCTATTAATTTTAAACCTGGTAAAGTTGAAATATTATTTAGTTTAGATAGTGGTTATCAATTACATATTAATTTTATTGATATGAATCATGATAAAAAAGAAAATATCAAGAAAGTATATAAGACAATGATGAAGACAAAGATTTAAATTTGTCTTTTTTTGTCAAGTGAATGTAATTTTATTGACATTTAAGTATTAATAATGTATGATTAGAATAGAGAGGAGATTGAATATGAAAAAAATTAAAGGATTATTAGTATTAGCGGTAAGTTTAATGCTTATCGGAGTAACAGGTGTATCAGCCAAAACTTATGATATGGAAACTGACATGAATGCATCTGAATTTGATTTAACAGAAGACACAGTAATTAATGGTAATGGACATACTATTACTGGAAGATTCAATATTAATACTGAAGATATTAGTGTTGTAATTAATGATGTTACTATTGATGTTAATGCTCCCGATAATACTGAATATATTGGTATTTCTCTAGGAGCTATTGGTACAAATTTAGAACTAAATAATGTTACAATAATTAATTACACTAAATCTGGTATTTATGCAGATCAATTTGCTAGTTTAGTAGTAAATAATTCAGTATTTGATGGATCTAGAACTCCAGAAATTGGTGAAGGCTCTGGTGATGAAGCAGAATTAGTTAAAAGAAGCGCTGCTGGAATCGATATAAATATTGGAAATAGTGCCAAAAAAGAATTTTCAATTGATAAAATTGAAATAACTAATTCAACTTTTAGAAATGTACTTGCTAGTGAATCAAACACTACTGGTGGAGGAATTAAAGTTAAAATTAAAAATAACACTTATTTAACTAGTATGTGTGATGTGGTTATTACAAATAATACATTTACTGATAATGTTCGCGATTTAGTAGTTGGTACTGACTCTGGTGCTGGTTCTACTACTCAAGCCCAAACTGGAGATATCACATTTAAATTATTTGGAAATAGTGCTATGAAAATAGTTAATAATTCATCTAGTGAAGCTGAAGAAGCAAACAGAACTGAAGTTATTGATTCTAAATATTTAGTTGAATTAAATTACTATGAAGGAGTACATAATACATTAACTGAAGATGAAAGCGGAATTGTTGTAGATGCAACAGATGAAAACTTTGATCTTGAAGATGCACTTGCTAATATATCAGCAAATGATGAAGTAGAAAACTTAGTTATAGATTATGGAAAATATACTATAACTATCAATAAAGAAGACATTAAAGAGGATTTGGCAAATACACTTACAGATTTAAGTTTAGTTGTTAGTGAAGATACAACAACTGATGCTTTACTTGAATATATTTCTGAAGATAACGCATTCATTAAAACTACTGTAAGTGGAGAGTTACCAGCAAATGTTGTTACTCTAAGCTTAAATTTAAGTAAATATGCTAATCAAAATGTTAATTTATATTATTTTAATCCTGATAATAATGAATTAGAATTTGTTAGTGTTGTTACATTTGATGTTAATGGTAATGCTAATATTGCTTTAGAACATTATTCTGAATATGTATTAAGCTTAAACGATTTAACAAATCAAGATGTGGTTGAAGAACCTGATGCGCCTATTGATAACCCAAGCACTAGTGATAATGTAGAAACTTTCATGATTCTTGGAGCTTTATCAGTAATTGGACTTACAGTTGCAACTATAGTTCTTAAGAAAAGACATAATTAATAATTAAAGTTCACTTTATAAAAGTGAGCTTTTTAAATTGACTTTATATATGAAATATAGTAATATTAGAATAGAAGGAGGGAAGATAATGAAAAAGCTTTTAGGCTTATTTGCAGTACTTATGTTGTTTGGTGTTACTAATGTATCAGCTATACATGTTGATAATATTGACTATGATGGAAGTAATGTAACTGTAGAACAAGATGATGAAACTGGAGTATATACTCTTACACTTACTGGAATAGCTGATGAAGATTTAATCATTCGTGATGGTGAAGAAGTTATTCTTGATTTGAATGGCTGGATGTTTGTTAATTTTACCAAAGAATGCGAAGCTATTAAAATTGAAAAGGGCGGCAAGCTAACTATCGTAGATAATAGTGCTTCTCAAGGTGGTAGAGTAACTCATGTTGCAGATTCTACTTATGGTCCAATAACAAACTTAGGTACTCTAATTATCGAAGGTGGAACATTTGCTGTTGAAGATAGTTTCTATGTAATTCGTAATGAAGGAACAGCTATCATCAACGGTGGAACATTTACTAGTACATCAACTGATACATCTTTAATTGGTAATATTAGATATGTTGATGAAACTGTTACACCAGTGCTTACTATTGAAGATGGTACTTTTACAGCTGTAAGTAATACCGTAAAAAATAATCCAAATAGTGAAGTAACTATTAATGGTGGAACATTTACTAGTGAAAATGCCTTTGCACTAGATAATAATGGTGTTGCTGTTGTTAATGGTGGAGAATTAACTTCAACAAATAATTCAGCAATAAGAACTACAATCAATAGTGAAAGTGAAACTTCACTAAAAGTTGCTGAAGCTGCTGTACTTACATCTAATGAAGATAAAGCTGATTATACAATATATGATGCTACATTAAATGAAGATGTAACAGATAATTACAATGCTACTGTTGATGAAGAAGGCAATGTTGTATTTGAAGAAATTACAACTGAACCTGAAGAACCAACTACACCAACGGATCCTGTTGAAGAACCAACTGAACCTAGTGAACCTGTTATTGAAAACCCAAGTACTCTTGATAATATTAGTGTATTCATGATTCTTGGAGCTATTTCTGTAATTGGTTTAGCTGTTGCAATTGTAGTTCTTAAGAAGAAACATAATTAACAAATAAAGCTCACTTTAAATAGTGAGTTTTTTGTTGTATAATATTCTTGGTGGTACACATGGCAAATTTAAGTACATTAATGATAGAAGGAAGAAAAAGAAAAAACTTAACGCAAGAAGAATTAGCTAAAAGATTAAATGTAACAAGACAAGCGGTTTCTAATTGGGAAAATGATAAAAACTATCCTAATGTGGAAATACTAAAAAGTATTGCAAAAGAATTAGATTTAAAATTAAGTGATGTTCTAGAAATAGATAATAAAGCATTAAAAAGAAAACATAGAAAAAGGTTAATAATATTAAGTATAATATTTATAATAGTTTTAATTGTTTTAATAGTTATGTTATTCAGTATTTTAAAAAGAAATAAGATTGCTGTATATACTTTTAGTATAGAAAGTGATGATGTTAATATAAATGGTGGTACTCTAGTTTTATCAAGAGTTAAAAATTATTTAGCAATCGGTAGTATAACTAGTAATACAATTCCTATTGATAATGATACAACTATTAGATTATATCAAAGCCTAGATTCTAAAGAAAGATTAATAATTGAATGCGGATATCGACCTAATTTAATTATCCGCGAAGATTATGGTTATAGTGAATACTTTGATAAAAACTTTAGAATTGATAATGTTTATATAGATATTATTACTAAGGATAATTCATATACATACAAATTAGACTTTTTCAAAGAATTTAGTAATGATGGTTTATTTTATTTTAAAAATAGAGCTATATCCGATGAAGAAGCCACTTATGAAATACCTAATAAATCTATAATACCAGAAAATAGATTACTTAATAATGGTTATACATATGATTTAGATAAAGGAACATATAATAAAATAAATAATGACTGTATATTTAATTATAGTAAAGAAAATAATACTTTATATTTAAATTGTTCTAATAATGATAATATATTTGATATTAGTTCTTATATATCTTTTAATACATTACTTGTTCATCTTAATAAATTTAATTATGAATTAAATGCTTTTGATGATATTTGTACATTTACAAAAGATGATGAAATAAAATGTAATAAAGGAAATTTTGATTCCTTAGGAAATTATTATAATTTATTAATAAATGAATATAATTTATTAGTGAATGGGTAAAGCAAGTAACTCTTGCTTTACTTATTTTCTATTTATTGCTATATTAAAATTGGTTATAGCAGGGTTTCTGAGGAATTAATATTGAGAAAAATAAATTAGCTAAAACACTAGCTAATTTATTTTTCCCTTTAATTAACTACCAAATTATATTATAATATATTCAGGGGATGATTATTTTGAGTAATTTAGGAAACTTAATAATTGAAGAAAGACGAAAACAACATGTTTCTCAAGATGAACTTGCGAGTCGCTTGCATGTTTCAAGACAAACTGTAAGTTCATGGGAATCAGGAAAAACTGAGCCAAGTGCCACTTTAATGTTTAAACTATGTGAAGAGTTAAATATTAATTTTAATAAGTTTATTACAAGCAATGATGAATTAAAAGAATATTTTGCTAATGAAAAGAAAAAGACTAAAAGAAAATCTATTTTTCTAATTATAGGACTTATAATATTTTTTCTAGTTATAATACTATTATTACTATTAATATTTAATAGTAACAAATTTAAGGTATATAAATTATCACTAGAAAGTGATAATTATAGTATCAATAATGGTATATTAATATTATCTAAAGTTAATAATTATTTTAGTTTAGGAACAATCAAAGTAAATGGCGAAAATCTAAATGAAGATAGTGAATATTATATAAGAATATATTATAAAGTTGGTACTGAAGAAAACTTAATATTAGCAACCTTTTATGGTGATGATATAGTTATTAATGAAGAATATGGATATAATGAATACTTTGATGATTTTGATACTAATATAGATAACTTATATTTAGATATATCTTATATTATAGATAATAAAATAAATACAGAAACATTTAAATTTAAAACAGAAGAAATAATGGATAATGATATTTGGTTTTATTTAAAACATCATTCTATTGAGGGTAATAACGATAGTGAAGAATATGATACAAATAATAAAGCTAAATATATATCAATTGATTCTTTAGTTAATAATGGATATACTTATATTGGTAATTGGAGTTATGAGAAAAAGATTAAAAATGGCGGATATATGTATAGTTTGTTAGATAATTCCTTATGGTATAGTATGGATAATTCCGAAGAAAATGTGGATATAAATTATTATATAAATGATAATTTTGTAAGAGTTTCAGTGTTTAATCATAATATTTCCAAATATACTGAAATATTCGATTATGACTGTAATCAAGAAAAAAAATTAGTATGTGTTGAGGGGAATTGTGATAATTACGAAAAATATTTACAAATAGTAGAAAAAGAACTAAAAAACCTTGAAATGTAAAGAAACTTTGACATTAAAAAATATATCAATGTCAAATTTTTTTGCTTTACTAAATCATTGTTTAATGATATAGTTTAGTCAGAAAAGAGGTTAGATTATTTATGAAAAAGTTTATATTGATAATTTTAGTATTGTTGATTATTCCAAATGTTGTAAAAGCATCAGAAAACACAGAAGTAAAGTATTATAAAACCGTAATAGATAAAATAAATGATACGAGTTATACAACAGAAATTACTCAAGAAGAATATAATAATGTTAATGTGATATCATTATTTTCTACTAATCATGAAACTGAATATAAAAAAATTATAATAAAAAATAATAGTAACAAAATAAATTTAACTGTAGAGTGGAAGAAAAATCCAGCAGTAAGATCATTTGATGTAATTGCCCTTCGAGGTGTAGGTGTTACATTTGATTATGATTCTATAAATGGCATTCAAGATTATTATTTAAACAATAGTAAATCTAGCATATTTTATAATAGTACTTCAGAAAATGTTAAATTGTTCTCTAATGGATTTGGTGTATCAATGAATTTGGTTAATGGTGCATCAAATTATAGTTTATCACTTAGTATTAATTATTTTAAAGATATAAATAATGGTACAGTATATGGTACATATCAACATTCTCAAAGAGATATATCATTATCTCAATCACAAAGGTATACTATATCCGCAAATGGATATGGAGGAGTATTAGATTTTGATAGCTCTGTTGAAGATTATTTTGATGGTATGGGAGGAGTATCTATAAATGTATAGATACATATTAAGTTGTAACATATGACAGAGTAGCTAACTGTCATTGGTAATTAGGGCGCTAATTACTACATAGATGTTAAATATTAAGAAAGTAGTAAGGAAAGTGAAGAAGAAAATAGTGATAAGTATGTTACTTATTGGTGTATGTTTTGCTTTAATACCAAGCGTATTTGCAAGAAATTATACAGCTTCAACAAAAGGACCAGAGGCGTTTTCTGGAAAAACAACAACATCAGATGTTTTAACTATCTCAACAACAAATTATGGATATGTTCGTGGCGATAGAACTTATTTTATAATAACTTCTGATAAAGGATGGCTACGTGATGGTGTTTGTGTGGCTGATAGTAATCGTACTGGTACAATAAAAATGTACGAAGATGATGTATATCCCAATGCTGACGATTTAGTAAAAACATACACTCTAACATTTAACGGAAGAGAATTAAATAAAGTAACTCTGTCTCATACTAATCAAGCAACAGCTATAGATAGTGGTACTGATCCAACTGTTGAATTGTATCATACACTATACATTTCACCAATTGCTGGTGATACTGCAGCAACTAATGGTGAATTGTATAACTATCAATATGCAGTTGATTAATTTGTTTATTGTTCTAAGGGCATATTGTCCTTAGAACTTCATGTATTAAAGTTTGATATATAAGCATTTAATTATAGATGGAATGAAAGGAATTACAATGTATGAAAAGAAATTATATTATATTAGGATTTGTTCTTTTACTCGTTCTAGGAGGTTCTATCATTTGGCTAACAAATAGACCAGAAGAAAATAAAAATGAAAATGATTTTTTTGAAGAAAATCAAGATGCAATTAAAAGTTATGCTGAAAGAATTGGTATTATCAAAGGAGAAGATGGTTGGTATTATCAATTTTTGACTACTACATATAATAATGGAGAAGATGATACAAACAATTTCTTTAGTGGATGTAATTTGAAATACTCTGAATTAGATGATTATTATGTTCCAGTTTATTCGGAAGATGGTGAAGTAATTGATAAATGGCCATCGATTCCACGTTTGACGGCTTCTCAAAAAAGTATTAATGGAGTAACCGAAGCAGAAGAAGTCGAAATTATAGATGATTTTTTTGATGAAAAACAATTTAGAAGAGAAATAACTGTTGAAGATTTAGAAGGCTTAGAGCTCAATAATTTTGATAAAGAATTTATAGTAGAATTATTTAATAATTCTTACAATACTTACTTTGATAAAACAGTAACTAAATTTAATTTATCGGGTTGCAGTATTGAAAGTGACAAAGAACAAGATGGTTATAAATATAATATCGGAGTAATGCATTTAAGAAGAGGTATTGGTGTAATTAGAATAGATTTATTATATAGTGATGGAACATATTTAAGTGATTTAGTTGAAGATGGCAAAGCTACAAATAAACAAAAAGAAATATATGAAAATTTCAAAAAAATTGAAGATTATATTGTAGAAAATCAAGAGGTAAATATTAGAGATGTATTTAATTTAGATGACGAAGTGTATATTAGACTTTATAATATAATTGAAAAGTTTGATGATCCATATGAATAATTATAATTTAGCAAGTAATTATTGCTTTACTAAGTTATAATTTATTGATATAGTATACACATAAAGGTGGTGTTCTTATGAAAAGAAATTATATTATTTTAGGATTTGTTATTTTACTCGTTCTAGGGGGTTCTATCATTTGGTTTGTAAATAAGCCAGAAGATACACCAAATAATAATGAAAATGATTCAGCTAATGAGCAAGTATTAGACCCTGATGCATGGAAAAGATATGCCGAAAAAATCGGTATAATTGAAGGAGAAAATGGTTGGTATTATCAATGGTTAATTACCCATATGGATGGTGAAGAAGATACAAACAATTTTCTTATTGGGTGTAATTTAAAATATTCCGATTTTGGTGAGGTCCCTAGTTATGAAGATGTAGATAATCCAGATTCTTATCCATCAATTACTCATTCTCAAAAAAGTATTAATGGAGTAACCGAATCAGAAGAAAGTGATATGATAGATGATTATTTTGATGAAATGCAATTTGGAAGAGCAATTGATATAAATGACTTAGATGACTTAGATTTATATCATTTTGATAAAAAATTTATAGTTGATTTATATAATAAAGCTTATAATTCAGAATATGATAAAACAATAACTAAATTTAATTTAAAAGGTTGTAGTATTAATAGTGATGAAGATGGCGAAGATTATAAAGATGGCTATAAATATAATATCGGAGTTATGCATTTAAGAAGAGGTATTGGAGCAATACGTATAGATTTATTATATAGTGATGGAACTTATTTAAGTGATTTAGTTGAAGATGGCAAAGCTACAAATAAACAAAAAGAAATATATGAAAATTTCAAAAAAATTGAAGATTATATAGTAGAAAATCAAGAAGTAAATATTAGAGATGTATTTAATTTAGATGATGAAGTATACATTAGACTTTATAATATAATTGAAAAGTTTGATGATCCATACGAATAAAAGAAAGGTTTAATAAATGAATAAAGTATCTATAAGTATTAATAATATTAGTAAAAAATATGACCAAGATTATGTTATAAAAGATTTTTCTTATGACTTTTTAGATAGAGGTTTATATATATTATTTGGTAAAAGTGGTAGTGGTAAAACAACTCTTTTAAACATAATCTCGGGAGCTATTTCTTTTGATAGTGGTAGTATAAACATTTATGATAAGAAATATGAAGGAAATGTCAATTATGATAATAACTTAATAGCTTATATTACCCAAAATACTTATTTTATCAATTACCTAACGGTTTTTGATAATTTAAAATTATGTAATGATGATGTAGATAAAATAAAAAAATATTTAAAAGGCTTTGAAGTAATTGATAAAATAAGTAGTTATCCCAATGAACTATCCGGAGGAGAAAGACAAAGAATAGCTATTATTATGGCGCTATTACAAAATAGAAAAATAATATTACTTGATGAACCAACAGCTAATTTAGATTATAAAAATAGTAAAAAAATAATTGATTTATTGCAAGAATTAAAAAAAGATTGTTTAATTATTTGTGCTACTCATGATAGTGATTTTTTGCCTGTTGCTGATGCCGTAATTGATTTTAATAATTTGAAAAATAAAATTATTAAAAATAAAGAAATGGTGTGTAATGAATATAAAAAGATTAAAAAGAAATCTTTATTTAAATATATGTTTAAAAGTTTAACATATAAAGGAAGAGAAAAGAAATCAAGTGTATTTCTAGTAATTGCTTTTAGTATAATATTTTTAATTATTTATGCTTGTTTTGATTATGATAAAAAGATAGAACAAGGATTGATTAATGAATATGATATTAATTTTGTCAAATATTATTGTGAAATGGAAACTAATGATTATTGTGAAAGTATAGTTAATGAATATAATGCGGTATATAATATGTTTCCATATTCTGATAATGTTGTTTTAGGAGAAGCCATAAATGAAGCTATGTTAGCACCAGTTGATTATAATATTATGGCCAAAACATTACCGTTTGATAAATCTTTACTTCCTAATGCAGAGGATTATTTGTTGTATGGTACTTACTATGAAGATGAACTTGATATTATACTAGGTGTAGATTTAGCAAGAACACTTACAGATGATATTAAAACCTTAATAGGGGATGAATACACTATTAAAATGCAAGATAAAGAAGAAACATTTAGAATAGTTGGGATATTTAAAGATTTAAATGATGATGCTTATTTTCAATCTTTATTTGAAACTGGTTATTTTAATGAATATGAATATTTAAATAGTAAATATACGGAAAAATATCGTGATGATGGAATACTTGGATATAATGAACTTGAAGGTCATGCATATCAAATAGCTTATTTTGATAATACTAAAGATTTATATGATTTTTATAAAACTGATAATCCCAATATATTTACATTTAGTATGAATTATGGATTTGTTGATTTTATAAGAACTGTTGAAACAGCACAATATTATGGTTATCCATTAGTTATATTTGCCTTTTTAGTAACTTTAATGTTTTATTTTCAAACCAAATATATTGCTAGTAAATATAATAATTCTACTTTAGCGATTTATAAATACTTGGGTTATAGTTGGAAAAATATCTTTATAAATAATACATTAATAACTTTAATATGGACCATTATTTTATATATATTAGCTTTTATTTTATCGATTATTTTAGGAAGTATAATAAATATGTTATTAATTCATTATGAAATATTAATGTTTGATATTTTTATGGTTGATTATAAAAATATATTACTATTATTTATATTTGTTTTAGTATTTGCAAGTTTTTATGCGATATTTGAATATTTTAAATTAAAAAAATATTCTTGGATTGATATGGTTAAAAAGGATGATGATTTATTATGATAAAGTTAGTTAATTTAGAAAAATCATTTGATTTTAAAGTATTAGATAAAATAAATTTAGAATTTAAGCCGGGGAATATATATGTATTGAAAGGCAAAAGCGGATCAGGTAAAACAACACTCTTAAATTTAATCAGTGGCTTAGATTCTGATTATACTGGCAGCATTTATATAAATGATAAAAAATTGAAAAATTTAAAAAAAGATGAAATAACCAATTATCGAAATAATATTGGCTATATGAGGCAAGAATGTTTGTTATACCGCAATTTAACAGTATTAGATAATTTATTATTAATTGAAAACAATAAAGACAAAATAATAGATTTATGTAAAAAATTTAACATTGATGAAATTATTAATAAATATCCTTATGAAATAAGTGGAGGAGAAAGAGAGAGAGTATCACTAATTAGAGCACTTTTAAATGATAACAAAATATTATTATTAGATGAACCAAGTGCCAATTTAGATAAAGATAATTCCGAGAATTTTGTTAAATATTTAAAAAAGATAGATATTAGTGATAAAATAATTATTATTTCTACCCATGAAAATATTTACGATGATATTGCCAGTGTAATAATTAATATAGAATATGGTAAGATTAATTTAGTTAAAGATAAACCAAATAAAAATAAAGAACTAATTATTAAAAATAACATGGGAAAAAAGAATTTATTTAAAGGATTAAAAATAATTAAAAAACAAAGTATTATATTTAGAATATTTACTATAATTTTATTGTTCGCATCTCTCTTAGCTATATCATTTAATTTAAATTTTAAAGAAGAATATATTAAAGTAAAATTAGAAGATACCCCATATAATATAATTGATGTAAATTCAATGTATCTAGAGGATTTTGAAGATTATATTAATAAAACTTATTTTAAATGTATATCCTTTATATGAATATAAAAATAGTAATTTAAAAAACTTTTTAGAAGTAGGGTCTTTTCCTCAAAATAATAATGAAGTATTAATAAACTTTGAATATGCTACTAATATATTAAATGCGAGTGATTTAAATGATTTAATTGGTACTACTATAAATATTAATAATAAAGATTATATAGTAGTGGGTATAACTTCTAAAAATAAAGATGAATCACCACAAATGTATAATACAAATTATAGTTATAAAGAAATATATATGAGTGGTCCAAATAATAAAGAAGCTATATTTATGTTTAATGATGAACTTAAAACTTTTGGGGTTGTTGATGAGGCAGATATGATAATGATTGATATAAAACCCGAATATATAATAGATTTATATAATGGCAATTTGGTAGAAGTATATGATACCATTGGTAGTAGTGCTTTTTCGCAATATGAAATGGGTATCAAGAGTATTAGTACTGATATTAATAGTATTACTCAAGCTAGTCTATTAATAGTAGTTGTATTTTTAATTTTAACAATGATTTTCCTAGTTAATCAAATTAGTATGGAACTATATTATCAAAGAAAAGAAATCGGCTACTTACAGTTATTTCATTATACTAAAGATGATATAAGTTTATTTATGACTTTAAGATATATTAAAGATTTTGTTATATCTTTAATAATAGCTATTGTTCTTTATTTAGTTTTAAGTTTAATGTTATTACTAGTATATAACTTTAATCTATTTATAAATGTTTTATATTTATGTATTTTTATAATTATTTTATTATTCTACTTTTATATTATTATAAATATACCTCTTAATAAATATTTAAAAACAGATATTATTAAATTAATTAGGTAATTATTTCTTTGATATATTTAAAATAATTCCAATACTAATCATTGAGATAAGTAAACTTGATCCACCATAAGATAAAAAGGGGAGGGTTACTCCAGTTACAGGAATAAGACCAATAACTACTGCAATATTTAGCAAGGACTGAATAATTATTCCAAAACCTAGTCCAAATGCTAAATATTTTTTAAATAAATTATTTTCTTTTAAAGCAATCTTTATAATGCGATAAAAGATAAAAGCAATAAATGATGTTACTATAAGTATGCCAAGAAAACCAAATTCTTCAGATATTATCGAAAATATAAAATCCGTCTGTGGTTCTGGTAAATAAAATTGTTTTTGATGACTATTTAAAAATCCTTGACCAAGCAAACCACCAGGACCAATGGCATATAAAGATTGAATTATTTGGTAACCCGAACCTAATGGATCAACCCAAGGATTTAAAAATGATACAATTCTCTCCATTCTATAAGGAGCAATAATTATAAGGCCAACTATACCTAGTAAACCAAGTAATCCCACTTTAATAAAAAATGAAAGTTTAACACCAGAGATAAATATCATAACTACAAGAGTTAAGACAATAACCATAGCTGTCCCAAAGTCCGGTTCAAGCATGATGAGAACGAAAAATACTCCAATAACGAGAAGAATAGGTAATACTCCTTTTTTAACATCTTTAATAATTTTTCTATTATTTGCTAAATACTTGGCGACATATATAATTAAACCTAATTTAGCAAATTCAGATGGCTGAATACCTAAAGAACCAATACCAAACCAACTTCTAGAACCATTACGAATAGAACCAATCCCTGGTATTAAGACAAGTACTAATAATATAAAACATATAAGTAAAATTAAATTAGCTTTTTTATATAAAATATTAATATCTAATTTAGATATAATAAAAATACATAATAAACCTAGTAAAAAGAAAGCACTTTGAGCTTTAACAAACTTAAATGGATCTTGATATTTATATTCTGCCCAGATTGATGAGGCAGAATATATCATAATAATTCCAAATATAATAATAGCTATAACAGCTAATAATAGTAATTTATCATATTTTTTGGACATATTTATCCCTCATATAATTTTATTTTTTATTTGTTAAAAAAATACATAATTTATTAAATCTATAAAAACGAACAAAAATTTGCATAAAAACTATTGACTTGTGGTTAATTATTTAGTATACTTTAGGTGTAATTGGTATTACCAATAGTTAGGGATTTTGGTAGATATAAAAATTACAAGTTTTTTGCAAAAAACAGTTGACGATTTGTGGAAGATGTGATACAATTATATTGTATTAGATGAGAGAAATCTTATATAATACATTAAGGTTATTAAAAAGTCGGTGAACCCTACCATAGTGGGAGCTAAAAAAGTACAATCCCTAAATAATTATTTGTTATTTAGGGATTGTTTGTATTATGGAGGGAAAATGAAAACTTTAAAATTATATTATATTGATGATAAATATATTGAATATTTAAGAAAATTTGATAGTAAGGTGTTTTATAATAAGAAAAAGACTAGACCATATGTTGGAGTTGTTTATACATTCAATAATCATACATATTTTGCTCCTTTATCTAGTCCTAAAGCTAAACACTTAAAAATGAATTCACTAGCTTTAGATATATTTAAAATTAATGATGGAAAATATGGCATTGTTAATATTAATAATATGATACCAGTACCTAAAGGATGTTTAGTAGGTGCTATAGCTAATACTGTAGATTTAAGATATCGTAATTTACTTATTTTACAAACACATTATTTGAATATAGATAGAGAAAGATTGTTAGATAAAGTTAAACAGTTTCAATATTTATATAAAAGAAAATTTTTACCTAAAAGTATTTTAGATAGATGTTGTGATTTTGCTTTATTAGAAGATAAATGTAAGGAATATGAAAATAATTTAGTATTAAATTAAAAATAGCATTGTAATTAATGCTATTTTTTATAACCAAACACCATATACTATAGCTGCCATGGCAAATATGAAACCGACAACCCAAAACATTTTGATGATGTCTTGTTCGCTCCAACCAAGTTCTTCAAAGTGATGGTGAAGGGGAGCTTTTAGGAATATCTTTTTATTAAATTGTCTTATTGATATTATTTGAATTAAACTACTTAATGTTTCAATTACAAATACACCACCGATTAAAACTAAAGATAATTCATGTCTTGACACAACTGCAACAGCTGCTAGGGCACCGCCTAAAGCAAGAGATCCTAAGTCACCCATAAATATTTTAGCTGGGTGGGTATTAAATACCAAAAATCCTATTAATGCACCGGTTAGAAGGAAACAAAATATTGCTACTTCTTGATATCCTTCAAGCCAACCGGCATTCCAAGTTATAATACCGTAAGCAAAGAATGCAATTGCACACAATCCTCCAGCTAAACCATCTAGGCCATCAGTTATATTAACCGCATTAGTTGTTCCAACGAGTAAGAATAAAATAAATAAACCAAACATCCAGCCCAGTGGAATATAAATATTTAAGAATGATAAACTTAGTGTTGGCTCACCGCCGCCTTTCATAAATAGATAAAAGAATACTAGAGCAATTACCATTTGAATTAAAAATTTAGTAACTAAACTTATTCCATTATTATCATGATATTTTATCTTGCGGTAATCATCGGCAAAACCGAGCAGCCCGTAGGCGAGGAATACAAAGACCACTATTATTAAATTATAACTTATTTCAATACTTCCTTTAATATATAAAATAATCAGTGATACAATGACAGGTATAATAAATATTACACCTCCCATTGTTGGAGTTCCTTCCTTTTTTAAGTGCCTTTTTGATATAAATCTACTAACTGACTGACCAAAATGTAATTTCCGAAATAGAGGAATTACAATTAAACCAGTAATTAGTGATAAGACAAAACCAAGCATTAAAGCCATTGTAGCTTTAGCAAGTATTAGCATACGCCTTCACCTCTTCATAAATATATTATACTATAAATTTGTTTTTTTAATAAAATTTCCAGTAAATTTTGACATCATTTGACATTAGTTAAGCATAAGAACTATAGTTCCGCCTTCCTTAACATACATGCCACCATTAGGACTTTGGTAAACTACATTCTCACCATTACCACTATATTCGATATTAAAACCTTTTAAAGCTTTTTTAGCTTCATCTAAAGATAGTCCTGTGATATCTGGGGCTACAACATATTTAGTATCTAACCAAGTATATTCTTTTGGTATACCTTCAGTATCCGCTTCAATATCTAAAATATCAATTGCACTTAAAAATATGTTTCTCGCAATTGGTGCAGCAACGGTACCACCATATTGTACTACATTTTTGGCATTTTGAACAGCCACATATACAACAATTTCTGGATCATCTGCAGGCATAAAGCCAATAAATGATAAAATATACTTCGAATCACTATAAACACCATTTTCAACAGTTTGGGCTGTTCCTGTTTTACCACCGATACGATAATTTTCAATATAAGCATTATGGCCAGAACCTTTAGCAACAACACTCTCTAAGGCATATCTTACAATACTGGAAGTTTCTTCACTTATAATGCTTCCAACTTTAGTTGGTTCATTGTTTTTAATAATTGTATCTGTTTCTGGTTCTAAAAAGCTTTTAACAATATAAGGAGTATAAAGAGTACCACCATTTACAACAGCACTGACAGCTCTAACTTGTTGAATAGGGGTAACACTTATTCCTTGACCAAAAGCAGTTGTTGCTAGTTCCACATTACCCATAGCATCTACATCAAACAATATTCCTGATCCTTCACCATTTAAATCAATACCAGTTTTTTCACCAAAACCATATTCAGTAATATAATTCATTAATGTATCTTTACCAAGCATTAAACCTAAATTAACAAATCCAGGATTGCTTTGTGTCAACACAGCAACACTTTAGAGCCGAAGTTTGCCTTGCACAAGCAAGGTTTTTGGCTGTCAAACTTTTAATTTGGTTATTTTCATTCATATCTAAATCTATATCAATATCTGGGGTATTAAAATCGTAATATATTTTTAACTTAATATGTTTACGATCACCATTAACTTTTTCAACTTCTACTTTTTCAACTAATAAATTTACTAGGTATGCTAAATTTTCCTTTATATCTAATTTTGAATTTAGACTAGTTTCAATAAGTTCTAATTTCTTCTTTAACCGTTCTTCCTCAAGATTATTCTTTGATGTTTCACTCAATTGTTTTTGTAGGTTAAATAACTCAACATTTAATTTGTCATTTCTAGTTTTAAATTCATAGTCATCAATAATACCTTTAATGCTTAAATCTAATAATTTATCTTTTTGCTTTTCAATAACAAGTATTTGTTTATTTATTTCTTCAACATCTAAATCTGATGTATGATTTTCTATAATATTTTTATATTCTTTCAAAACTAATGAAACATATTGCTTTTTGTTTTTTATAAAGTCAGAAAATAAATCTATAAATATTTTATCTAAATAAGATTCTTTTATATTAGGTGATGCACATTTTGAAACACCAGAAACTTTATAAGTTCTACAAGCCCATACTGGATTATTTGCTCTGTTAGAGCCACCATTTCTAATAAAAACTGCACCACAGTCCTTGCAATATAATTTACAAGAATATTTATATTTTTTAATATGTTCTTCTGTATTTAATATATGCCTAGATGGTAATTTTTTTCTTTTTTCGTGTAACAGATTTGCTTTATCCCATAATTCTTCTGATACTATTGCTGGAATACGATCATCTTTATAAATAATTTGCTTTTCTTTAGGTACTTTTCTTTTTTTATGAGTTTTGTAATCTTCAACTTCGGTAAGTTTAGCAGTATAATAACCTTTATATCTAGGGTTAGTTAAAAATTTTGCTAAAGTTGTTTGTGAATATGGTTCGCCTTTAGAGTTTAAATATCCCATTTTGGCTAATTCTAATCCAATTTTTTTAAGCCCCATATTACCACTAGCATAAGTAGTAAATAAATATTCTATAATTGGGGCTTCTTTTGGATTTATTTCGTATCTACCATTTTTCTTGAAATAACCAGTTAGATTACCACCAATTAGTTTACCATCCTTGATCATTCTGTTTATACCGAATTTAACTCTTTCAGATAGTTTTCGCACCTCATCTTGGGCAAGGCTTGACATAATAGTAAGTCTAAATTCTGAATCTTCTTGAATAGTATTTAAGTTATCTGATAGGAAATAAACAATTACACCATTTTTTAATAGGTATTCAGTATATTTAATGCTATCAACGGTATTTCTTGAAAATCTGGATATTTCTTTTGTCAGTATTAAATCAACTTTTCCAATAGTAGCATCTTCTATCATTTTTAAAAAGGAATCACGATTTTTTACTGCAGTACCAGAAATACCCTCATCGATATATCCACGAGTTAATGTCCAGTTTTTGTTTTCCATAATCATTTCTTCAAAATACTTTTGCTGATTTTCTAATGAATTTAACTGATCATCTTTATCAGTAGATACACGAGCATAATATCCAACTCTTAAATTCATATCATAAATTGTTTTTCCTTTTCGCAAATCTTCTCTTGCTTTTTTAATATCCATAAAATATCACTCCTTAACTGTGTTCCTAAAACTCAAGACTAGTTAGGTTGCTTGAATAGTACCTCCATTATTAGAGTTTGTCAAATCATCTTGGTATTCTTTTTTTATCTTTGTAAGTCTTGCTATAAGAGATTGTTCCATAGTTTTAAATGTTTTTAAATCTATTACATTATCATCATATAATTCTTTATTTACAATTAATCTAAACTCTAATAACTTATACTCAAATGGCAAGTGTTTTGTACTGAATTTAACTTCTATATCGTTATTTTCATACATTATGGATTCCTCCAAGTTCTTTAAATTTTATGAAACTCAAATTAAAAAAGAACTTATGACTAAATTTAGACATTATCTTTATGTCCTTTCTCTAAAGTTAAGTCTTGTTCCAAAGGATTCTTCAAATGTATTTCAATAGTAGACTTGCCATTATTACCAGTATCTATTTCTACATGATATACTTCTTTATTAACTTTTCCTTTTATAAAAGTTGTTTCTTTTGTGGAAAGTGGCTCACTAACTTCAAAACTAGCATAGGTACGGTTATTATTTTCTTTGTATTCAAATATATTTATTTTTTCTTTTAATAAATCTTGTACTACTTGAACAATGTTTTCTAGTTTTTTTATTTCTTCTTCCCTAAATTTATCATAAGAGGATAATTCTTCTTTATATAAGTCTTTATTACTTTTATTTCGTAAAAGTCTATCATATTTAGTTTGAATATTCTCAACTGTATAATAAGTATAACTCAAGTCTTTTAACGGTGTTACATTTCGTTTTAATTCGCCACTAGAGTAACAAGATAACTTTTTATATATAACAGTATCTCTAAATATCGGATAACCAATATTAGGAAATATGATAGTTTTATAATGTAGATTTTTTACTTCATCTGGTGTAAGTAGATCACGAGCAATTAGAGAAGTAGATTTATTTCCGTTGTAATTCATTAAACTAATTGACTGACTTATTGAATTAGATTCTATTGTTTTTTTACCTAATCTTTTACTAATCGCTTCAGCAGTATCCATTGTATTTGTTTTTAAATAAGCAAGTCCAGAGTTATCAAGAATAATTTGGGCAACTTCTTTACCATAAACATTGTCTAATTGACTTAAACTTTGAATAAATAAGTGATACCTTAATCCACGAGATCTAGCAACGGATATTATTGATTCAATACTGGGTTCAATTAATGGTGGGCAGTTAGAAAATTCATCACATATCCAGTCAATTTCAATGGGTACTTTTTTGTTTTCATTAGAGTTAGCCAATTTTACAAGTTCTTTATATAATAATCCTAAAATTATAGTAACAAGCGAATAATATATTTTATCTTCATCTGGAACTATAACATATAGTGCTGATTTAACTTTTCCTAAAATATTAAAATCAAAATCTGATTTACTAATTACATTAGCAACATTAACGTCATCAAAGATTGCCATTTTCTCTGAAAACACACTAGTAATAGATTTATAAGTGTTTTCGCTTGATGATAAAATAGGAATTAAACTGTCTTTAGATTTAGCACCATAAGGCTTTTGCTCAATATAATATTTAAACTTTTTAGAGTTTTTTTCTTCCATAGTAGAGTTTTGAAATTTACGAATAGAGGTCATAGTTATTTGTTCTCGCTTTACTTTACCATCTTTATATTCTTCCAAAAAAAAGCCAATTAGTCCCTCAAGAAGATTCTTGGCACTATTATTCCAAAAAGGATCTTTACCTTGTGATTTATCATAAGTGATCATTGATGCTATGGAAGTAATTAATCTATTTGTTTCAGCATAACTAGAAATTGACTTATTTAAATAATCTAATTTTTCTTCTTCATTATCTGTATTATCGGCTTTATTCTCAAATTCAATATACTTTTCATACTCACAAATAATCGGCTCTAGTATATTGATATGATTAGACAATTCTGGATGTCTAAAATCTATTGTTAAAATTTTATAGCCTCTATCATATAACATTTTAGAAGTAACATGATATATTTCGCCTTTAGGATCAGTTACAAAAACACTTCTTGGCTTTTTAGCATTAGCAATAAAACTAATCATTGGAATAACACAAGTAACACTTTTACCAGATCCACTTGATCCTAAATAAACATAATGGGGAGTTTCTTTATCAAACCATACATGAGTAACACTTTTATCATAATAAACTGGAAAACCAACTTCATTTATATTAGAAATTTTTTCTTTAGTAAAATTTTTATTAATTTCTGCTTCGGTTGCAAATCTTGCAGATCCATATTCATTATTACTTTTGATTTTATGTTTTGAAATAATTGGTTCAATATATATAAAACCAACAATAAATAAAATCAATATTAACAATAAAAAAATGAGAGATAAACTCATAGTCTATCCCTCACTAATTTATTGTTATAACTCATAATCCTCCTTGGTCTTATTTAATTCTTTTACCATGTTATCAATAATAGAATTAATATCTTTACGAGTTATATTTCTAAAATTTTCATAACCATCTTTAAAATAATAGTTTTCATTTGTATTATGAATATCATCTAACATATATTTAACTCGTTCCCAGCCAGATCTTTCTAAAGTATTTCTAACCAGTTCTTCTAAATCGTTATTATCGTAAATATCATCTGTATATTCATATAAATTATTTTGATATACAAAGTCCATAAAGTTATCTATATCTAAATACATAACATCATCGTTTTCAACACTTTTAAAATTTAATAATTCTTTTATCATATAACCACCAGCCTTAATCTATTTCATAATCATCATAATTCTTATCTATGATTTCATTTATTGCTAAATCTAATCCTTTTTTAAGAGTAGGATTATTTCTAATATCTTCATAAGTGAGTTCTAAAGCATCTAGTGTACTAGATATATCACGAGTATAACTATATTCGTGATTTTCAAGTTCACTAATAAACATATCTTTGATATAACCAGCACCAGTTTTATCTTTTTCTATTAACTCATTATGTTCTTTTCTTATATCTTCCCACAGTTTATTATAAGTATCTAGATCAGTTTTTCTTATATAGCCACCACCACCGATGGAATATATTTTATCAGTATCACTTGGCTCTAATCCCCAATTTTTCATACCGTTATCGAATTGCTCTTGATTAAAAGCAAACATTAATGGAAATTCATTAACTCTTTTTTGATGTATTTCTCTTAATTCATCATACTTATTTTTCATTTATTACCACCATCCTTTAAAATATATATTTTTTTATGATAAATAAGTAAATTTTCAATAGTCTTACCATCTTTAATAACTCTATATCTATTTCCCCAAAAACATTTATGTTTCCACCATAAACTATTTAGTATTTGTTTTATTTTCATTAAGCATCAACTCCTTTGTAGTTTCATTAATTCTTTTATTAGCAATATCAAAATACTTTTTATTTATTTCAAATCCGATATAATTTCTATTTTCTAAAATACAAGCGACTGCAGTAGTGCCACTACCTAAAAAACAGTCCAAAACTAAATCATTTTCTTTTGAACTGTTCCTTATTAATTTTCTAATTAGGGGAAGTGGCTTTATTGTAGGATGCCCATATATTTGTTTATCTTTAACATTTATAGTAGATAAATATATTGTTTTAGCATCCTCATAATTGCTCGGTTGACAATAACCATTTTTTCTAAAATACAAACAATATTCTTTGTCGCCTAAATACTTGTTATTGTGTAGGGGCATAGGATTAGTTTTTCCCCATATAATAATTTCTAATTTACAATTAAGTTTATCCATAAAATATTTAATGTAGGTAGGTATTTGTCTACCATTACACCAAATATAAATATTAATATTTTTCATAACTCTAATTAATTCATCTAACACCGATAAATCAAATCCATTAATTAAATTACTTGCTTTTAATTCATTTTCTAACTTAATTAGTTCTTTGCATAATTTACCAGTTCCTTTTTTACCACCTTTAGTAGAAATATCATAAGGTGGATCTATGACAACTAAATCAATAGAATTATCTGGTATTTTTTTAAGACCAATTAGACAGTCCTCATTGTATATTTTATTTACCAGCAAAAGTAGAATTCCTTTCATAAAAAAAAGTAGGAAGTATATCCCACCTTTGTCTAATTAAATAGCCATAATCTATTTTTAATATATTACTTAATCTATATAAATAAACACTACTAACATTTTTTATCTTATCATTTTCAACTTTACTTAAAGTAGAGATTGATATATTAGAAATATTTGATAGTGCTTTCAAAGTTAAATTATTTTTTAATCTTTCTTGTTTTAATATTTTCCCAATTTTATTTATAAACATTCCTCCTTTATTTAAAATTTATTGTATAAAAAAACAGACCATAGTATTATGATCTGCACTATTAATTGTAATTTTAGTGAATAGTAACTTAATTTTCTTTTTTATTAAACATATGGCGTACTTTATCTATTCGATTATTTGGTCTACGTGATTGAATAACTGGTTCACAAGTAGCAATTTGATAATCTTTTAATTCTGTCAAAAAAACTGCTTGCCCATTTGTATATAGAGTTAAAGTATTACGATATTCATTAATACAACGTACAGGAATATGTCCTGTAAAAATAACTTCATCATTTTTTGATTGACTTGTTTCAATTATTGCACAATGTTTTTGTGCATCTTTATATGCACGAGAAAAGTATCCCTCTGGTGTAAAAAGTATAAACGAAAGATATGGCTCTAATAATTGCGTTCCCGCTTTTTTCAATGTTTGTTCAAGTACAATTGGGGCAAGAAAGCGAAAATCCGAGGGAGTACTAACAGGGCTATAATAAACACCATATTCAAAACATATTTTACAATCTGTCACTTTCCAACCATACAATCCTTGCTCCAGTCCATAATTAATACCTTCTCTTACTGCATTTTGAAAACTTTGATTTAAATAACCGAGTGAAACTTTGCTTTCGTACTGTATTCCAGTGCCAATTGGAAGTGGAGTTATTGATAATCCAATTGATGCCCAAAATGGATTTGGTGGTACTTCAATATGAATAGTATAATCTGCCTTTTGTAATGGCTTTTCCAAATAAATTACGGTTGGATCTTCGATTCTTATGTTTATGTGATATTTTTCAATCAACAGAGAACAGATAACTTCTAACTGCACTGTTCCTAAAAAAGAAATGATGATTTCATGTGTTATCGTATCAACATAATAACGTAAAAGAGGATCAGTATCTGCAATTTCTGTAAGAGCATCCAATAATTTTTCTCTCTCTTCTATTTTTATCGGTTCAATTCTTGTTCGTAGAATTGGTACAGTCTTGTCATTCCATACATTGCATGGCAAAAGCTTTTCATTTCCTATAATATCGTTCAATCTTAATGTATTGTTAGGTATAATAAAAATATCTCCAGAACAAACTGTTTTTGTCTGTACCATTTCCCCATTTGAAGGAATATATATTTCTGTAAGTTTCACTTTCTTTTTTTCTGGCAATATAATTGTATCTCGTAAGTGTAATGTTCCACTATAAAGACGCAAATAAACTAATCTTTGCTTATGGTCTGTATATTCAATTTTAAAAACTCTTCCACATAGTTCTGAATCATTCTCATTCATTTCAGAACAAAAAAGATTTGAAATAGCTTCGATAAGTTGTTGAGTCCCTATATTATTTCTAGCACTTCCATGGTATATAGGAAACAACGAACCTTTTTTAACACACCTATATTCTTCATACATTAATTCTTGTATAGTCAATTTTTCTCCTACAATATATTTTTCTAAAAGTTTATCATTTTTGGAAATTACAGGATCCCAATCATCTAAATCAATGATATTTTTAATTGATATTTCTGGAGTTAATGTTACATTTTGCATAACAATAATATCATTTGAAAGTTTTTCTTTGATATTTTGATAAATATTATTTAAGTTAATTCCATCCTGATCTATTTTATTTATAAAAATAATTGTTGGTATATTCATTTTTTGAAGTGCATGGAATAGTATTCGGGTTTGTGCTTGTACACCATCTTTAGCAGAAATTACTAAAATTGCTCCATCAAGAACAGATAAGGAACGATACACTTCTGTTATAAAATCTGTATGTCCAGGAGTATCTACAATATTGATTTTGTAGTCATTCCAATTAAAAGAAGTAACTGCTGCCTGAATTGTGATTCCACGCTGACGTTCTAAAAACATAGTATCTGTCCTTGTTGTTCCCTTATCTACACTGCCTAATTCTAAAATTGCTCCACTTGTATAAAGCAGACTTTCCGTTAAGGTCGTCTTTCCTGCATCTACATGAGCAAGAATACCAATGTTGATTATTTTCATGGAATTTCCCTCCCTACAAATTTATCTTTTAACTTAAAATCAATATTTGCTAATTTTGTTCTTTTAAACTATTCTCAAAATCAATTATCCACTTTTCTAATGTTTCTACTAATGCTAATTGTTGTTTGAACATTTGTTTTCCAACATTAGGAATATGTTGTCTATGAGAACGTCTTTCATTTAGTAATTCTTTTAATTCTAATATCTTTGATTTTATATTAGAAACAAGAATCTGTTTTTGTTCATCATCTACTAAATCTAAATTCGTGATAATAACATTAAAATCCAAATATAGACTAACATCAGAATTTGAAATATCATTCATAAGTTTATTAAAATAATCATTACCTTTGTTAGTAATAGTATATATTGCTTTATCTGGCATATTTCCCTCTTTCTCTTTATGGCTAACAATATATTCTTTTGATTCTAATTGTAATACTTTCTTATAAATAGACTGTTCACTAAATTTTACCCATCTTGGTATATTACGATATTCTATATTTTTTTTAATATCATAAGCACTTTGTGATTTTTGTTTAATAAGTCCTAATAATACCAAATCTATATTTGACATAATCTCTACTCCTTACTTAATATAATCTGTAACGCCAAGTCTATTTCCAAATGGATCTTCAAACTCGACTGCATTACCAGTTCCAATTTTAAAAGGCTCACTCAAAAATTTTATATCATTATTCAACATTTCTTTATAGAAGATTGCAACATCTTCTACTTCAAACCATATTGTAGGCTTTAAATTCTCAAATTTATTTTTGTCTTTTAAAATTATTGCAGGTTCTTCATTTCCAATATTATAAGCAACCATTCCCTTATCAGAGAAATCAAATTTCTTTTTTAACCCCAATATTTCCTCATAATATCTTTTTGCTTCTTCCATATTATCTACAGGAAGAAAATAGTTGTCATAATTTTTCATAAATTTAATGTTCTCCTTTCTGCTATAAACTATACTACTATATTCTATAGTAGTTATCGTTAAAAGTCAATATATAATAAAAAAATAGATTAGTTGCACTGAACTAATCTATTTGTATAACTGCCTGTCGTACAAAAAAGACTGTCATTACTGACAATCTTTTCGGTAAATTACTATAAATCAATAACTATAAAATTGTAATTTTTATTACTTTTTAAATACCTTTAAAACAAAACCTAATCCCAGACCAATCATAGCAAATAGATATCCTAACATAAAATTATTAAAAACAATTCCCAATGTATTTCCTATAATAAATCCTCCAATAATTAACCATTCTATTTTATCGTCATTATCATTTTCTATTTCAATGCCAAGTGCGTTATCAATAGAAAACTCTAATAAAACTGCCAATTTTTTTAAACTATCAATATCAGGAATTGTTTCTCCTATTTCCCATTTAGAAACGGTTTGCCTTGCAACATTTAATTGTTCAGCAAGTTGTTCTTGTGTCATATTTTTTTCTTTTCTTTTTTGTAGAATTATATCCTTTAATTCCAATATTCCACCTCCAATATAATTTTATATTATAAATATATTTCAAAACACCTATTAGAAGTGGAATTTTCGCACTTCATTTTAACTTTTGGATAAATTACTATTTATTTAACAAATTACTAAATTGTCATTTGTTTTTATTTATTACTCTTTTTCCATTTTCTAATTTTACCTCTAAAATTTTTGAAATTAGCAATAGTATTTAGATGTATTAATCTACATACACTAAATTCTTTACCATTTGTTTTCGCCCAAGTTCTTTTTCCAGTTTCTAATAATTCTACATCAGATAAGTTATTTACTAGTTGGATAATATTATCAACATTTATATTAAAAGTAATAATTAGTTCTTTTAAAGAATAGTCATTATATTTATCATAAAAACTTTGATATAACCAGTCTAAATTATTCCATTTCCACTCGGTAGCAAGTGGTGTTTCTTGAATACCTTTTTGTTCTTCATTTTCCCAAGCTAAAACTAAATCCATCCAACCTATGCAAAATGATAACATTTGAAAAGGAGTATATCTAATTTCATCATCAACTATATTTATAAATGATTCTTCTATATCCAAATATTCTTTAATAAATAAATCTGCATTATTTTTAATTGCTTCTACCAATTCTAATTTATTACCGTATTTCATAATTTCTCCATTAGATTTGAATTATAATTCTATTAAACTATTTTCAAAATCTTTAACATAGTATTTTATATTTTTTATTCCTTTTGAAATGATAGTATGACCTTCTTCTTCAAGTAATCTTTTTTGGAGTTCTATTGCTTCAGGATATTTTACATTTAGCTCGCCATCTGATTTTAATGTTCGCCAATAAGGTGTAATATCAGTATCTCTTTGATAACTAGCCCAAGCAACTATATTTACAAATATTCCTGCTGTCATTGGATCAGTAAAATCTGCATTATTTTGTTTTGCGAGATAATCTCTCATTTGACTTACTGTAACTAATTTTCCTTTTGGAACTTTTTTCATAATGGTATCATAGTAAAGTGGTGGTGCAAAAAACATTTTAGTTCCACCATATTTTTTAATAGTCTTTTCATCTTCTACAATTTGAATTTTAGGCATATCTTTATTGTTTTTCATCATAGCATTAAAATCTTTTCTATTTTCATTAGCCATACTATCAACTCACTTTCAAATTACTATTTATCGCTCTGTTAAAATAATTATACCATAAAAAAATCGAATCTTATATAGTGATCCGACTGGTTATTAATTATTTACCACACATTTTATCTAAATCAGCATCATATAGTTCTGATAATAAAATTAATCTATCAATAGGAATTTTAATAATACCATTAAAATATCTTTGACAACTAGCACGAGTGCATTTCAAATAAGTACCAATTTCTTCATAGGTATTCTTATTATTGATTTTTAATTCATTGATATTTTTTAACAAAACATCATAATTCATTTTATTTATTTTATCTTTATATTCGATATTATTATCTATACCTAAAATACAAGATAATCTAACTTTATAATAAGCAGATAATTTATCTGCAATATCTAATGGTAATAGAACAGTTCCTTGCTCCCAGTTATTGTATGTTGTTCTACTAACCCCTAAATACTTTGCAATATCATCTTGTGTTAATTCTTTTTCATTTCTTAATAGTTTTAAATTTTTTAAATACATTATTCACCACCTACAATAATTTTCTCATTAATAGTAGGTGTTTTATCTTTTTGACTGAAATGTGTAACAAATTTATCAGTTTGACCAGTTTCTGTGTTATAATTAAATAGGAAATAGCAAACCGTTACAAATGCTATTTCCTACGATTAGTTAAATTAACTCGGTCTGGTAAATTGTTAAAATCATCTCGTTCTAAAAACAATTCAAAAGGTTTAATATCTAGAGTTTTAGCAATTCGTTCTATTTTTTCAAGTGATGGACTATGTTGACCTCGTTCTAATCTGCCAACATAATTCGGACTTACTTGTAAAAGTTCTGCTAATTTCTCTTGAGTGTAATTTTTTCTATAACGATGATATTTTACATTTTTACCCAATATTGTTTTGAGTTTCATCGTATCACCTACTATTAATATGATACGATTTAATTTAGAATATAACCACAACCTAGACTGTATAGTTAAATTTAACTAATCACCCCATAAACAAATTTAAGAAAGGAGTGATGAGTAAATACTTTAATAGGTTGTTTTAAAGTAGATCAAATATGAGAGATATACCTAAATTGATGATACAGCAACTTGAATCTTTTATTAGTGATTCTAAAATAATAGATAAGTATTATAAAATGGGACATAAAATAACTTGGAATTTAGAAGATTCTACTCTAATAGTAAAATATAAAAGAAAAAAGTTTGTTATTAGTATCATTAAAAAAGATAAGCAGTATTATTGGCATTTAGAACCATACAAGAAATCTTATTTTGAAACAGAAGTAGATTTTGAACATTGCAAATTAAATTATGTATTATTTGCAATTTCTGAAAGTAGAAAGAAGGGAAAAATGTAATGAAAGAAAATAACAAAAAAGTAGTAAGTGTTGATAGTAATGATAAGACAGACTGCTTCGCATGGCGATCTAAAGTAAAATGCGATGCCTTAAAAACTAAAACTTGTAAAGACTGTGCATTTTATAAAAAGAAAGGAAATCGATGAAATTAGAAACAAAAAGAGCATTATTGATGTATAAATTATTAAGTTCTAGAGATTTTTGCCCAGAAACTTACAAAATATTAAAGTTTTGTGATCTTGATGATGCTATTAATAATATTAATGAAGATTCCTTTTATTTTGATATTAAAGTAATTAATAATCAAATAAGTGCTGAACATTTTTTGAATTTATTAGATTATTTAATACAAACTTTAAAATTGTATCTTTATAATACCAAAGGAATTATTTCTGCTTTAGAAACAATAGTTAGATGTAACAAAGATTTAGTAAATGAATATCTAATACTTCCGAATAAGTTAAGTAATGAAGAAGATAAAAAAATAATAAACGAATATATATATAAAATATTTATTTCTAATTTTATATATAATGGAAAATCTATCGATATGGTTATCGACTTTCTAAACGATAATAATATTACTATAAAAGAAATTAATTCTTACACTTTTGAAGAATTAAAAGCCATTACCGATTTATTATCCGATTTAGTTTTTTGCCAAATGGGTGCTGGTAAGGTTTATTATTTATTTTATAATATTACAGATGAATTAGAAACTTGGCTAAATACACCTAGAGTTAAAAATTCTAAAAAGCATAATGAAGAAGAACATAGACAGATATTTTTAAAAAGTTATAAGAACAATTATAAGGATATGATCAAGGCTTTTAATGTTAGGAAGAAATATTTAAAATATTTTAGAAAACCAATAAACAACTGCTAGTACAGAGTTGTTTTTTTGTGCCAACAAAAAAGAAGATTTAATCTTCTTCAAATTCTAGTTTTTCATAATCAATTATGTTTTTATTATATTTAAATTTAATCAAAAATGTAGCATTATTGATAATGTTTTCTTTTTCTTGTTTAGTTAATTGAATTTTTCTATTTAATAAGTTGAATACATCATTTCCAGTTATTCCATTATACTTATTATTAGAAAACTCATAATTTAAATATACTAATTCAGATAACAATAAAGTATTATAGTAAAGAATAGTTTTCCTTTCCTTAACTCGATAATCATAATCAATTAAACTCATAATAATCCTCCATTGCTTGAATAGTACCTCTCTAAAAAGGCTTGTCAAATCATTATTAAATATAAATTTTATAATATTCATTTTTTAAATCAATAGGATTAATTTTGTTTAACTTATAACTTTCTTGTATAAATGGTAGTATTATATCAATATCAGATAATTCTTTAACTTTGTAAGAAAGACATAATGGTTCGTATGTTTTTCGAGTTATAACATTTAAAATATGGTTATCATCATTTACACTTAATAATTTTAAATAAACTCCATACCCAGTTTTACTTATCATTACAAAGTTTCTATTATCCTTAAATACTAATCCTTTATTAGTGTAATGGCAAGTTATTGATTTAGATATTGAAGTAATTTTATTTTTTAAATTATCAAAAACAGTATATCATTTAAATTTTTGGGTGGATCTACTAAAAAATCAAAAGTTTGCCTCATTATTTTAACTACATAATTGCAAGTAATATTATCTTCTACAATCATAGAATAACAGATGCTTCCATTTTCATATCCTTTACGATCAAACAATTTATTATCTGTATCAAATTGTTTAGCAACTTTATGAAATGAAACTAAAAGATTACTTTGATTAATTTGTATTTCCATTATTTTTCTATTAAACTTATAAACTACATTTTTAACTAAATAATTTCTAATTATATTATCACTAATAGATAATATTTGCGAATCCAACTCATTAAATAAATTAATTGATATTTCTTTTTTGTTATAAATTATATTTTCATAGGTATTGGTATCAATATTAAACAATTTATTATTAATTTTTTTGCTGGCATCTTTTAAAGTCGGTAGTGTTATATTACTTTCATTATTGATTTTTATTTCTTCATTATTTTGATAAATTACATTATCATAAATTAAATGAAATGAAGAACAAACATCAATTTGGGTAGAAGTTTTTTGATTATTTAAAGGGCTTTCTTGAAATTTATATGTGTTGCTGTATTGACACCAAGATTGCAACTATTTTCAACGACTTCAAGGTAAGTTTGATTACCATGACCACCAGTTTTCCAACAATGAAGTGTAGCCCCATCAACAGTTATGGCTCCAGAATCGGTAAATCTATCTTCAAAAATATTGACTAAACCTTCTTCAATAGCTGCCGATAAAGTAATTATTTTAAATGTTGAACCTGGTTCAAAAGTCATCCAAATAGGTAAGTTGCGGTTTATTACTTCCGTACTATAACTTTGATAATCATTAGAATTAAAATTAGGCCTGCTGGCCATAGCAAGTATCTCCCCAGTATTTGGATCCATGGCTATAGCTATAGCACTATCAGCATCATATTTAGCTATGGCATTATCTAGTTCATTTTCAACAGCCATTTGCAAATTGATATCTATTGTAAGTTCTAAAGTAATTCCACTAGTAGGGGATTCATAAATCTCAGCCAGTTCCAACTTGTGTCCTTTACCATCGGAAAAATACTTAATAGAGCCATCTTCTCCCGTCAAATAATCATTATAGTAAAGTTCTAATCCTGATAAACCTTGATTATCAATACCAACATAACCTAAAACATGACTAAGCATTGTATCATATGGATAATATCTTTTAGATTCTTTAACTAAATAAACACCATCAATTTTTAGAGCATCTATCGCTTCAGCTGTCTCATAATCAAGCCCTCTTCCTTCGGGATGTACTCTTTCAATTGAAGTTTTTTTAGATAAATGATTAAGCATATCTTCATAATCACTACCAAGAATATCGCTAATTTTTTTAGCAGCATCTTCTTTATCAACGATTTGATTAGGTATAACAACTAGGGAAGTAGTAGTGATATTTGTAGCAAGGACTTCACCATTACGATCAACTATTTCCCCGCGATCTGCTGAAATAGGTAACTCCCGACTCCATAAAGATTCTGCTAAAGTACTAAGTTTTTCATAAGAAAAAACTTGAATATAAAAAACTCTAGCTATAGCTATAATTAAAACTATAATAACTATTAAAAATACATATCTTATTCTAGTGTGTATTTCATTAAAAAACATTATTACCACCTTTATTTAAAAATATGATAATAATGTTAAGTTTATTAATTTTAATTTGCTTTGTTTATGCAAAATACTGCATATAATGGAACTGATTTTATATTATTTTCATAACCAAAATTTTTAGTAGATATTCTTATACTATATTTAGGATTATATTTTTTTATATACTCATTTAAACTTTTACTATTAGTTCTTCTACCACTTTTTACTTCTATTGGAATAATATCTCCATCTATTTTAACTAAAAAATCTATTTCGTATTTTAGAAAATTATAGTAATATAGTTCTTTAGATTTAGGATATAATTCACATGCTACAAAATTTTCTGTAAGAACACCTTTAAACATTTCATTTTTATCTAAAAGAATTTCACTATAATCTAAATTGGATAATGATCTAAGTAATCCCACATCACTTAAATATATTTTAAATTTATCTGAATTAACGAATGCTTTTAATGGTGATTCATTTTTTTCAGTTAAATCACATTTTAATATCATATTACTAGCTAGTAACCAATCTAAACTACTAACATATCTAACTTTTCTAGCATCTTTATCAACTATACTGTATTTAAAAGTATTATTAACTCTAGCTAGTTCTTTAGGTATAGAATTATATATTTGACTATTTTTAATTCCTTCACTATTTTCAGTATATTTATTCATATCTGCTAAATACGAAGTAATTATTTGTTCTTGAATTTCAAAATTAACATGAGATATGTTATAGTCATTAGATATAAAATTATTTATCATCGCAGGCATTCCCCCCAATACTAAATATTTTTTATATAAATCTAATGCTTTCTCATGAATTGGATTAATAAGTGGTTCAAAAGAATTATAGTGTTCTTTAATTTCATTAATTAATTTATCTTCACCTAGAGCAATTAAATATTCTTCAAAGTCCATTGGGTATAAGTATTTAATTGTTACTTTACCAACTGGAAATGATGATTTAAATCTATTGATTTTAACTCCTAAAAGTGAACCAGCACAAACTATTTTGTAAGGTTTTTCACTTTCACAAAAATATTTTAAAGAAGTTATGGCTCTTTCACTTACTTGTATTTCATCTAAAAATATTATTGTGTCTACTGGATTAATAGTTATATTTTTGATAATTTCGATTTTTTCAATTATTGTATCTGGATCAATAGTTTCTTCAAAGATTTCAGATATATTTTCTTCTTTATCTAAATTAATATAAATGTAATTATCAAAATTATTTTTACAAAATTCTTCTAATATATAAGTTTTTCCTGTTTGTCTTGCTCCAACTAACATAAGGGGCATTTTATAATCATTCTTCCACTTTTTTAATTCTTCTTCTATTTTTCTATACATAATTAATTCACCTCTATATCCATTTTAACATTTTTCGTACAAAATGTACATATTTTTGCATTGTTTTCGTACAAAATGTACGAAAAATGTTAAAAATACACATAAATAGGGGAATAAAGTAGTAATATTAATAGTTAAAATAAAAACATTATTACCACCTTTATTTATAAATGTGATAATAATGTTAAGTTTATTTATTATTTATTTCTGCAATAAGTTTTTTAATTTCTGCTTGAATAAGAGTTTCATCATCTGGATTGTCGATACCTTTTATTTGTTTTGTTGTTTCATCATATAAACCATAGTATATATTTAAATCTTTATTTGTATATGAATTATCAGTAAATACTACAAATTCTTTATTATTATTTTTATCTTTATATGTAGCAATTACTTCGTATTCTTTATTATCTAGTAACACTATTCGTCTTTCCATAGTATTCATCTCTAATCACCTCTTCTAATTTATCAATAGTTTTTAAAGTATTATAATCTTCTTGTTTAACCGATATAATATTATTAATATCAGTATCTCCCATAAACATATAAATATCATAATTTTCATTTTCATCTACTTGACGAGCATCTATTTGTTTGCCATCTAAAGAATATAAAATATAACCTTTAGGTACTGCGAATAAATAAGGATTATCATCAAGGGCATTTAAACTAGTATTAGTTTTGCTTGCATTTATAATTTCACCTTTTAAATTTAATAGATATTTATATGGCTTATAAACTGGAATTCCAGCTTTAAAGAAGTCTACTGAATTAATATCAATATCTGCATTTTCCTCATTATCATATTCACTTAATGTTGCAAATAATACATAAGAATCATTTTCTGGTTCATCTTTAACTCCAACCATTCCAGGAAATAATTGAGTATCATCAACTTTGTATATAGTATATTCATTGGGTAATCTATAACATAATTCATAATAAGTTGTATTTGCTACAGTGTTCTTTTCAATAAACTTTTCATATTGAGCAGTTATAGGTTTAGATTCATCAAATGGAACTGTTAACTTAGTGCTTCCGTCATCTAAAGTTGTTAATGAATATTTTACATTATTATTCTTTAAAGTTGCTATTTGTTCTTCAGTTGGATTAATTATAGATGTTTGTTGATCCCATACTTGTCTTGCTAAGGCTATTACATCTTCATATGTCTTTTCTGGTAAAGTTTCTGCATAATTAGGGCTCATTGTTGATGCTATAGTATTTTCTTCTAATGAATATTGTGGCCTTTCAACAATTGGTTTGTCAGAAAGTATGTCAGCAATATTAGTTAAACATATAGCACTATATACTCCTGCTAATAATAATGTGCCTTCAAAAAGTCGTCTTTCAAGGTTATCGCTTGTTGTTTCACCATTTTCTAATATTTGTTCTCTAAAATCTTCCATAAATTTCTCTCCTTCAATTACTAATATTATATCACGATATTTTATTTAAGTAAAATATTATTATAGACTTTACTAAAAAAAGAACAAGGTATGGGCAATTGCTCCATAGCAAGCTCTTTTTATGTAAAGATTATAGTAGAAATTAATCTAAATGTCAATTTTCTTTTTCTTGTAAATAACTATACCCGTAATAATTACTAAAATAATTACTCCAGAACTAATTCCAATAATTAATATTATATTATTATTTTTATTTTCTTCTTCAACATATTTATTTGTATCATAAGTTTTTATTTCTTTTTCTAATCTTGTTATATTTATTGTATATTCTATGAAACTACCATCTTCAGCTGTAATAATTATAGGGTAGGTATTAATGCCTACTTGTAGGGCTTTATCACCAATACCTGTAATAATTGCTTTAGCATCTTCTGGAGATCCTTTAATTGAAATAATTTGTTTATTATATGGCACTTCTAAATTGTATTCAAATATATTTTGATCAAAAGAAAAATCCTCTATATCTATCTCTAGGCTAGTTATGTTTTTATTACTTGATAATTTATTATTTGTATTACTTGAATTGCTTGATGTTGAATTAGAATTATTCTTTGGAGCATCGCTCAAATAAATAAAACCAATTAAATTTGCGGCACTAGTTGATTTTCTTGAACCAATTATAATACCTTCGGAATCTACTGCATCTGGCATACCACCTTCATTAACAGTCATATACACACCATCACTATCAACTGATACAACATAAGCAACATGACCGTAAGCATCACTGCTTGACCAAACTGCAATTGAATTAGCTTTGGCAACTTGTCCTACACTAAAGCCCGCTTGGGCAGCTAAATTATACCAAGTTTGTGCATTTCCCCAACCGGGTAGGGCAACACCAGCATTATTATAAGCTTCCTGCCACGCATACCAAGTACATCTAACTGTTTTAACACCATATAAATCTTGATATTTGCCATAAGGATTTGCTGAGGCATGAGAAAGGGTAATAAAACTAAAAAATATTATTAGAAAAAATAGTATTTTCTTCATTACCATCTACCACAATCTAAATTAAATTTAGCACATAATTTTTCATCTACTGTAACATTTTCTTGTAAATCAAATCCTCCACAAGGGCCTTGTAATAAAAATGCACCTCTAAGATTATTTTGAATTTCTTGATTAGCTGTAGTTCCATCTAAAACATTTAGACCATTAAAAGTAATATACTCATATTCTAAACTAATTTTATGATTATTGTTAGTAAAATTTATTAAATTAAATCCTGCGGTATTATCATATTTGTTTAAAGTGTTTTCTAAAGTGTTTTCTTTACCTGTATTAAAACTTAATTTATCTAAGTCTTCTAAAGCTAATTCAGTATCTAGGCAATCGCTTTTAGGAAAAGGACAAAGACTCGCTTTATTAATTCCACTATATGTTTCATATTTAACGCTTGGAAATAATTCATCTAAATTAGTAGGGTACATATAGAAAAAACATGATTCATTACCAGTACTTTTAGTATAAACTGTAGCACTTATATTATTGTTTAAATTAATTTTACTTGTTGTATTATTACCACCAGAAGTACTACCGCCATTACCACTAGTAGTACTATTTTTTTCCCAAATAGCTTTTAGAGTTAAATCATTATTTATGGTATTATCAAAATTAAATTCTTCACCATCTACTTCCCAATTAACAAAACTATATCCATCTTTACTAGGATTACTTGGTTTATTTAATTTTTCACCAGCTTTAACAACTACACTATCAATACTAGACCCTCCATCGGTGTCAAAAGTTACTGTATAATAAGTTGTATTATCATCAGTTAATTCTTTTTCATAGAAAAATTTTCCTAAAAAGTCGTTTTCATTAAATTTATAATCACTAATAATAACGACATTTTCTAAATCATTATTTTCTATAAACTCATTTATTGAATTAATAACAGTATTATTACTAATAAATTCATCATTTAATTCAGTGTTATATACGGTAACTTCATTTACCTCAAATATTTTATCACTACATATTTTTTCTTTATTAAATCTTTTACATAAAATATATCCTTCATGCAAATTTAATTTTAAAATATCTTCTTCATTATTCTTTAAATAAAGGGTATAGTAATTATCTATTTTTTCTTTTTCTTCTTTTGTTACTACTTCAAATATTGCCAACCCTCCAATAAGTAAAACTATAATACAAGTTAGTATTATATATAACATTTTTTTATTCTTAATTTTTTTCATTTTAGACCAACTCCTTATAACTAAATTTTAACAAAACCCTTATTAATAGTCAATTTAAATATATTATATTTATAGACAAAATAATATAAAATTAATTAAAAATAAAGACTTTTCTTTAGAAATTTGGTACAATTTTGTTGAGGTTATTATGAATTTAGAAATTAATGATATTAAAGATCTATTTAAAGAAAGAAAAGATAATGCTAATAAAGGTAATTTTGGTACTTGTGGTATTCTTGGTGGTTCTATAAACTACACAGGTTCTGTTAAACTATCAACATTAGCCTGTAGTGCTATGCGCAGTGGGGCAGGTATATGCCGTGTTATTATAGATGAATATTTAACTAATGCCATAACCCCTTATATTTTAGAAGAAACTTTATGGCCTCTAGATAATGATTTAGATAAAGCTATTAGAAATTTAGATAGTTTAGCTATTGGTATGGGCTGGGGTATTAGTGATAAAAATACAAAGATGCTAAAGTATATTTTAAAAAATTACAAAGGTATTTTAATAATTGATGCTGATGGATTAAATATTTTAGCCAAAAATCTGGATTTGTTGAGTGTTACAAAAGCTCAAGTAATATTAACACCACACCCAAAAGAATTTTCAAGAATTATAAATAAAGATATTAAAGAAATATTAGATGATCCTATAAAATATACAATGGATTTTGCTAAAAAATATCATGTAATAGTACTTTTAAAGGGTGCTAGAACAATAGTAGCAGATGGCGATAATTATTATGAGGTAAACATGGCTGTTCCGGGATTAGCTACTGCTGGATCTGGTGATGTATTATCAGGAATACTTGCGGGCTTTATGGCTTATAACAAGTATAATATAAAAAGTGTTGCAGCAGCAGCCTTACTTAATGCTTTAGCGGGAAAAATTGCAGAGGATAAATATACAGATATAGCTATGATTGCTCATGATACGATAGAGTGTATTCCAGATGCTATTAAAAAATTGCGAGGTGACGAATGAAAATAGCAATTATCGGCGGAGGAATTTCGGCATTTGCAGCAGCTATAAGTGCCGCTAAGAATAATGATGTAACAATACTTGAAAAGAATAGTAAAGTATTAAAAAAATTATTACTAACGGGTAATGGTAAATGTAATTATTTTAATACTGATCAAGATATATCCCATTATCATACTAATAGCGATATTGATATAAAAGAAATTGTAAATTCAGAAAATATTGCAAAAGTAAAAACCTTTTGGGCGTATTTAGGAATAGTTCCTTTTATTAAAAATGGTTATTATTATCCGTATTCAGAAACCGCTAGTAGTATGAAAGAAGCTTTAGTCTTTAAGGCCCAATATTCAGGTGTTAATATAATTACTGATTGTGATATCACAAATATTGTAAAAGAAAATGATAAGTTTCATATAACTAGCGATAATTATCAAGATACTTTTGATAAAGTAATTATTGCAACAGGCTCATATGCTTATCCCATAACTGGTTCAACAGGTTTTGGGTATGATGTAGCCAAATCTTTTGGACATACCATAAATAATGTTAATCCCTCTTTAGTTCAATTAGTGACAAATTTAGGAATTGAAGCAAAATGGAATGGCGTAAGACATCACGCAATTATAACTGATTTAAACACTAAAAAAAGTGAAGAAGGCGAAATCCAATTAACGAGTTTTGGTATCAGTGGTATATGTGTCTTTAATTTAAGTCGTGATATTGCCATTGGTTTAAGTAAATCTATTAAAGAGAGTGTTAGTATAAATTTTGCTCCTTGGTGTAATGATATGCTTGATTTTTTAAATAAGAGAAGTATAAATTTTCCTAAGAGAAGTATTATGTCTTTGTGTGAATCATTTATTAATTATAAGTTATTATCAGCAATACTTAAGTTTTTAAAAATTTCTGAAGATAGCACTTGGAATGAATTAAATACTCAAGAACAAGAAAATTTAGCTCAAGCTTTAACTGATTTTCAAATAGAAATTGTTGGAACCAAGGATTATAATTCATCTCAAGTTTGTAGTGGTGGCCTAAATTTAGCGGACATTAATTTAAATACTTTAGAATCAAAAAAAGTTCCCAACTTATATTTTTGTGGAGAAATTTTAGATTTAGATGGCGATTGTGGCGGATACAATATAACTATAGCTATACTTACGGGTATTCTAGCAGGTGAATCATGTTAAGTTTAAAGAATGTAAAAGTTCCTATAGATTATGATGGGACACTTGAAGATTTTATTAAAAATTATTTAAAAAGAGATATAATAGATTATAAAATAATTAAAAAATCAATAGATGCCAGGAGTAAACATGAATTTTGTTATATTTATGAATTTGGGGTAACAATTAAAGATGAAGAGGAATTTATAAAACATAATAAAAATAAAAACATTACTAAATATGAAGAAATCGTTTATAATTTTCCTGAGTCTGGTGATAAAACTTTAAACAGCCAACCAGTTATTGTAGGTTTAGGTCCGGCGGGATTATTTGCAAGCTACTTTTTAGCTAAACACGGCTATAAACCGATTATTTTTGAACGCGGTAAAAGATTAGAAGAAAGAATAAAAGATGTCGATACTTTTTGGCGAGAAGGCATTCTTAATAAAAACTCTAATGTGCAGTTTGGTGAAGGTGGTGCTGGAACTTTTAGTGATGGCAAACTTAACACTCAAGTAAAAGATAAGGAAGGCCGAATTAAAGAAGTTTTGCGCATATTTGTAGAATGTGGGGCGCCTGAAGAGATTTTATATGAGAAAAATCCTCATATTGGAACAGATAATTTAAGATTAGTTGTCAAAAATATGCGCAAAAAAATAATAGAGTATGGTGGAGTGATTCATTATAATAGCACTTTAGAAGATATAATAATAAAGGATGAAAAACTAGATAGTATTGTAGTTAATGGAGAAACTTTTAAAACAGATGTTTTAATTTTAGCTACGGGTCATAGTGCAAAAGATACTTTTAATATGCTTTATGAAAGGAGAGTAAATATTACCTCTAAACCTTTTGCTATAGGTATTAGAATAGTTCATCCCCAAGATTTAATTAATAAGTGTCAATATCCGGATTTTTATCCTAATTTACCAAGTGCAACATACAAACTAACATATAATTCTAGCGGTAGAGGAGTCTATTCATTTTGTATGTGTCCCGGCGGGTTTATAGTAAATGCTAGTAGTGATGAAGCTACTGTTCTTATTAATGGTATGAGTAATTATTTAAGAGATTCGGGATTTGCTAATAGTGCGATAATTGTAACAGTTAATGCAAGTGATTTTGGCCCTAATCCTCTAGATGGCCTTAAATATGTAGAAAATATTGAAAAAAGCGCTTATGAATTAAGTAATGGCTTAATACCTATTCAAAGATTTATTGATTATGAAAATAATATTATAAGTTCTGATATTCTAGATATAGACAAATTTGTTAAAGGAAGTACAAAATATATTGATATCAATGAAATACTTCCAGAATATATAAATTCAAGTTTAAAGGAAGGAATCAATTATTTTAATAAATTAATCCCTGGATTTAATAAAGGCATTATTCTAGCTCCCGAAACTAGAACATCATCTCCAGTTAGAATTTTAAGAGGTGTCAATTTAGAGAGTAATATTTCTGGCCTTTATCCTTGTGGTGAAGGATCTGGTTATGCCGGAGGAATTACTACTTCGGCGGTTGATGGTATAAAAGTTGCAGAAATGATTGCTAAAAAATATCAAAATATGCTATAATTTATAGGTAAGTGAGGTGTGAGTGTGAAAACATTTAAGAAAAATTTACCAGATGGTGTAAAAAAGAAATTTGCCAGATATAAAGGTGTAAAGGTAAGACTTGTAAATAAAAACAAGAAAAAGAAGTAAATCATGATAAAGTATATTGATGAATTCATAAAATTAGCGGAAAATAAAGAAGTAAGTAAAGAAGAAATGTTAACTAAAATTAGTTTCTTTCAACATGAAAGATTAATACACTTATTAGTTACATTATTCTATGCTTTATTTACAATTTTCTTTTTTGCCCTAATTAGTGTATCTTGGATATTTGTCATACCTACAGTACCATTATTTGTATTTCTAATTTGTTATATATTACATTATTTTAAATTAGAAAACAGAGTACAATATCTTTATAAATTGTATGACAATTTAGTTTCTAAAAAAGGTAAGAAGGATTGAAAAATCCTTTTTATTTTGCCCAAAAATAGAGGTTTTCGACATTGTTCGACAAAGCTCGAAAAAATGCGACAAAATAAGACAAAACTTTCGCTAGACAAACTAAATAGTGTTGTGTTAGCATAGTTAATTAAGGAGGTGAAAAGTTTTGAAAAAGTTATTTTTAGCAGCAGTAATTTTATTGTTACCACTTAGTGTTAAAGCAAGTGAATTCTATATTGCTATTGATAATGGAAAAGAAGTAATTTATGAGGCCTATGATGTAGTATTTAAAGATTGGCATTATTATTTCAAACCAAGTCCTTTTGGAACATATGAAATTAATGATGAATATTACATCCATAATTTAGCTTTTGCTCAAGGTTATTATGATGGCGATGAATATTTTGCAACAATTCAAATGCTTATTTATCAAAATACTCATCCAGAATATAATTTTTATTTAGTTGATAAAAATTTAGAACCATTCGATAACTCTTGGGATGTAAAATATATTTTGGATAGAGTAACTAATTTTGATACCACTCCATCATTTGCCAATGAAACTTTCTATTTAGACCTAAATGAAGAGTTATCACTTGAAGCTACAGGATTATCTCGCTATATCATAGATAATCAACAAATAGAAAATGATCAAGTTACTTTAAGCTTTGATGAAATAGGTAAATATACTATTAATTTTGAAGCACCATCTTTAGATATAGTAAATAATTACTTTACAGTAGAAACTTATGTCTATAAGCCATTTTCTATTAATATAGTAGTTGATAGATATTATGATTTAACACTACAAACTTATAATAACGGCGAACTTGTTACAAATAACTTTAGTATAAATGGTCGAGCACATAATGATTCAAAGATTAGGTTATCAGCAGGAACATATGAAATAACAGACAATTATACTAATAAAACTTATACATATGAATTATTAGAAGATTCTAATTTTGTAATTAATAATTATTTTATTAATAAATTAGATACTAATATTTCTATAGATAAGATTTGTGATGAAGATGCGTGCTATGAGTTTACTAAAAACAATAATATTTATGAATTTGCAAATAGCTTAGATGCCCATAATTATCAAATATATAGTAATGATACTATTTACACCTTAGATTTAACAAATACTGATAATTATGAAATTGATAATGGTATTTTAACTTTTAAATATTTTGTGGATTTAAGCAATGAAGAAATACAAGATAATCCAACTAGTGAAGATGCAACAATAAATACACCACAAGTAGATGAACCACAAAATGAAGATTATGAAGAAGTAGCAATTAAAGTACCTGATACTAATATAGCTTACATGGATAACTTAACATATTATGTGGAAAAAAAGTATTATATTTTTAACAATATTTTTAATAGTAATAATTTGTTTAGTGGCATTTAATAAAGAGAAGTCTGTAAGTATATCTAGTAGTAATGGTACCATATATGATAAGTATAATACAAATGAGTATATTGGATATTTAAAAATACCCAAAATTGATATGAATTTAGGTTTTTATGATTATGATAATCCATTAAATGATGTGGAATATAACATTGAATTTATTGATACTCATGTAACTGATACTTACCTTATTGCTGCTCATTCTGGAGTTGGTCAAAAAGCTTATTTTAATGATTTAGCAAATCTTAATATTGATGATGATATTTATTTAGAGTTATATGATAAGAATATGCATTATAAAGTAATAGATATCACTAGTACCATTAAAAATGGCGAAGTTTACATTAATAATTCTCCAGGATTCTTGTACCTGACAACTTGTGATCAAACTATTAAAGGTTATCAATTAACCATTATTGCATCAATTATTTATTAAATATTACTCTTACTACTATTATTTTAACGAGATTTTTGTTATAATTTTAGTTGTTAGGAGTAATTTTTTATGAGAAATTCAAGAAGTGAATTAAGAGAAAAAATAATGGTTATTTTATATCAAATTGATATTTATAATGAAAGAAAAGTCCCGTATGAAGTGGATGAAGTTATAAAAGAAAATATAGAAATTGATAATGAATTTGTAAAAGATATTGTCTATGGAGTTATTACTTATAAGAGTGAGCTTGATAGTATTGCTAATAGTTTGATGAAAGATTGGACTATTGATAGATTAGATAAATCTGGGGCATCTATCATGCGTATGGCATTATATGAACTTAAATATATGGATACTCCCGAAGTGGTAGTCATTAATGAAGCAGTGGAACTAGCTAAAAAATATTGTGATGATTCTGTTAAAAACATGATTAATGCCGTATTAGATAAATATATAAAAGGGTAATATGGAAGTATCAGTTGATATTAAAAATAGCTTGCCGGTATTTAATCATAAATTTATGATGATTAATGGTAAAAGTTATTATGTTAAAGAATGTGATGATAATTTTAATTTAAAAGAAATAATTGCTAAAAGACTAGCTAATATTTTAGGCATTAAATGTGCCAGTTATGATATTATTAAGTGTAATGATACCATGTATTATATTTCCGAAGATTTAAAAAAATTGGGTAATGCTCGTAATCTTTCATTTATTGCATCACCAAGTAGTTCTTTATATTTAATTTGGGATGCCTTAGAAAAAATCTCGCCAGATAGTAGATTATTAATGCAAGAATTAATTAAAATATATTTTTTTGATTTATTATTTTTAAATAGTGATCGTAAACTTCATAATATTATGCTAGTTAATACCATTAGTTCATCACATTTATATATGATTGATAATTCTTTGTTGTTTTCATCTGGTAGAACAGAACTTTTTAGTAGTTTAGCTAGATATGATGATTTGGAAGTTATTTCATCGATTAACTGGGACAATAATAAACAAAATGAATTAAATAGACATAATTTAGAATATTTTTTGCAAACTTCTGCAAAAGAGTATGTCGAAATTTTGAAAATTATGATAAAATTAGTACCAGTAGAAGTATTAAAAAAAGTAATAGAAGATATTGAATCAGAATATAATTATGAAATACCTGATAAGGCCATTATGTTAGAGCATTATCAAATTAATTTAGAAAATATTAAAAAAATATTAGAAAGTAGGGGTGAAACAAATGAACCAAGAATATATAAAAATAAGTGAACTTAATAATTATATAAAAAGTTTACTTGATAAAGATCATTTTTTAAATAAGATTTATCTTAAGGGAGAAATTAGTAATTTTAAAAATCATACTAGGGGACACCTTTATTTTACTTTGAAAGATGATACCTCCAGAATTAGTGCTGTTATGTTTCAAAGTAGCGCAGTAAAACTTACATTTACCCCAGAAGATGGGATGAATGTTTTAGTTGAGGGCAGAATTTCTGCGTACCCTGCACAAGGAACATATCAAATATATGTTGATAAAATGGAACCTGATGGCCTAGGAGCTTTATATATTGAATATGAAAAATTAAAGAAAAAACTTGCTAGCCTTGGGTTGTTTTCCAAAGAAAAAAAGAAACCAATACCGAGATTTCCAGAGCGTATTGGGGTAATTACTGCACCAACTGGAGCAGCAGTTCGAGATATCATGAGTACCATTAAAAGAAGGTATCCAATGACGGAGGCAATCCTTTTTCCTTGTCTAGTTCAAGGTAAGGATGCAGCACCTGACATTGTAAGGCAAATAAAAAGAGCTGATTCATATGGTGTTGATACAATCATTGTTGGTCGGGGAGGTGGATCTATCGAAGACTTGTGGGCATTTAATGAAGAAGCAGTTGCTTATGCAATATATGAATGTAACACTCCAATAATTAGTGCAGTAGGTCATGAAATAGATTGGACAATTGCTGATTTTGTTGCAGATCTTCGGGCTCCAACACCAACTGGAGCAGCAGAAATGGCAGTACCAACAGTTCTTGATATTAATACTTTAATTGATAATTATAAAATAAGACTTAATAAAAATATTAAAAATATGGTAAATACTAAGTTTATTAAACTTCGTAGTTTAAGACAAAGCTTTATTTTGAAAAATCCTATGAGTATGTATGAAGTTAAAGAACAAAAATTAGATTCTTTAATTGATACATTAAATAAAGATATTAATAAAGTTCTAAGTGATAAAGACAATAATTTAAATAAAATAAAGATGTCTATAGTACTACAAAATCCATATAATTTAATAAAAGATAAAAAAATAAAGTTTGATTTATTAGTTAATACCTTAAAACTTGTTAATCCTTTAGGTATTCTTGATAAAGGTTATTCATTAGCTCAAATAAATGGTAAAACTATTAAATCAAGCAAAGATGTAAGTATCAATGATTTAATTGATATTAAATTACATGAAGGTAGTATTAAAGCAGAGGTTAGAGAAATAAATGATTAAGACGGTTACAACTTGTAACCAACTGAAATGAAAGTGTGACATTTTCACAGTTTAATAAAATGAATAAAAGAAATGGAGGAATAATAATGGAAAATGAAAAAACATTTGAACAAGCATTACAAGAATTAGAAGTAATAGTTAAGGAACTTGAAAGTGGTAATGTCGATTTAGATAAAGCTATAAATAAGTATACTGAAGCTATGAAACTTGCTAAATTTTGTAGTGAAAAATTAAATGATGCTACAGCTAAAGTTAATAAAATATTAACTGAAGATAATAAATTAGAAGAATTTAATGCTGAATAAGGAGGACATATGGAAGTTGAAAAAATAACTAATCGCGATGTCGATTTTGCACAGTGGTATACTGATGTTTGCATGAGTGCAGATTTAGTTGATTATTCTACTGTTAAAGGTAGTATGATTATAAGGCCACTTGGGTTTGCCATTTGGGAGGAAATGCAAAAAGCTTTGGATAAAATGTTTAAAGAAACTGGTCATGAAAATGTGCAAATGCCAATGTTTATCCCAGAATCACTTTTAAATGTTGAAAAAGAACATGTCGAAGGTTTTGCTCCTGAAGTTGCTTGGGTAACTCATGGTGGAAAAGAAAAACTAGAAGAAAGAATGTGTGTGCGTCCAACTAGTGAAGTTTTATTTTGTGATCACTATAAAAAGATAATTAAAACTTATCGGGATTTACCAAAATTATATAATCAATGGTGCACGATAGTTCGTTGGGAAAAAACAACTAGACCTTTCCTTCGTAGTAGAGAAATTTTATGGCAAGAAGGTCATACCATGCATAGAACTGCCGAAGAAGCAATGGAAGAAACATTAAGAATGTTTAATATCTATAAAACATTTCAAGAAGACTATTTAGCTATACCTGTAATTACAGGTAAGAAAACCGAAAAGGAAAAATTTGCAGGAGCAGAAGTCACTTATACCCTTGAGGCGATGATGTATGACGGGTATGCTCTGCAAAATGGTACAAGTCATTATTTTGGTAATCATTTTGCGAAAGCCTTTGGTATTGAGTTTTTAGATAGTGATAATACCTTAAAAACCCCATATCAAACAAGCTGGGGAGTATCAACTAGAATGATTGGAGCTCTAATCATGGTTCATGGCGATGATCATGGGCTTGTATTACCTCCAAAGATTGCACCATTTAAAGTAGCAATAATACCAATTGGTGAAGTAACAGAAAAACTAGCAGAACTTGAAAATAGTTTAAAAGAAAGTGGTATAACCTATAAAGTTGATAATACTAATAAAAGACCAGGATACAAATTTGCCGAAGCTGAAGTTAAAGGTTTTCCAATTCGAATTGAACTTGGAGAAAGAGATTTAAAAAATAATCAAGTAACTTTAGTTAGAAGAGATACTCTTGAAAAAATAGCTGTATCATTTGCTGAAATAATAACAAAGGTACAAGAACTACTAGAAGATATTCAAATTAATTTATTTGAAACTGCTAAAAAAAGAAGAGATTCGATGATTTATGAAGCTAGTACCTATGAAGAATTATTAGATATTGCTAAAAATAAAAAAGGTTTTGTTAAAATCAATTGGTGTGGCGATAGAGCTTGTGAAGATAAAATTAAAGAAGATACAGCAATGAAATCAAGATGTTTAATTGAATCGGAAGAAGTTACTGGGCCATGCATTGTCTGTGGTAAAAAAGCTACAACTCGTCTTTATGTTGGTAAACAATATTAATAATTAAATAAATTATGTTAATACTAATAATGGGTGATAATTTTTGAAAAAATTTTTATTAATTTTAGGTTTACTTGTTATTATAGCTATTCCTATTGTAATATATTTTGTTTATGATTTTGATAGTGATGCTAATATTCCAAGTGATAATTTAGATACTAATGAACCAGAAAAGACCGATAAAATAACAAAGATGCTAGATAATATGAGTGTTGAAGAAAAAGTTGGCCAAATGTTTATGGTTAGAGTACCTAAAGAAAACGCTGATAAAAGAGTCAGCGAATATCATCTTGGTGGCTATATTATGTTTGGAAGAGATTTTGATAACAAAACTAAAGAAGAAGTCATAAATAATATTGCATCTTGGCAAAGTGCAGCAGATATCCCAATGCTTATTGGTGTTGATGAAGAAGGTGGCACTGTTAATAGAATAAGCACTAATACAGAATTTAGAAGTGAACCCTTTAAATCAAGTCAAGAGTTATATGCTGAAGGTGGCTTTGATTTAATTTATGAAGACACAATTACAAAGGCAAACTTTTTAAAAGAATTAGGTATCAATGTTAATTTTGCTCCAGTTGTAGATGTTTCTACTAATCCGGATGATTATATTTACAAAAGAAGTTTTGGAAAAAATGCAAATCTCACTAGCGAGTATGCTGAAGTTGTAGTTAGAGCAATGAAGGAATCTAATATAGCTTCTGTTTTAAAACACTTCCCGGGTTATGGTAATAATACTGATACTCATACAGGTATATCTATTGATAATAGAACTTTGGAAAGTTTTAAAGAAAACGACTTTTTACCATTTGAAGCGGGGATTAAGGCTGGTGCTAATATCATTTTAGTTTCTCATAATATTGTAACTAATATTGATCCTGATAATCCGGCATCATTATCTACTAGAGTTCATGAAATACTTCGAAATGATTTAGGTTTTGCTGGAGTCATTATAACTGATGATTTATATATGGATGCTATTAGTAAAAACTATGATTCTTCTGTTGCAGTTTTAGCTATTCTGGCTGGTAATGATTTAATCTGTACAACTGATTTTGAATCACAAATTCCTGAAGTTATTGCGGCGGTAGAGGATGGCACAATAAGTATTGATAGAATTAATGAAAGTGTTAGAAGAATACTTGAACTTAAACTTGAGTTAAACTTAATTTAAACTCAAGTTTTATTTTTCAAAAATAAATTAATATGGTATAATTAATTTAAAGTAGGTGTGATGCTTGTGAAGAAAGTAATGGTAAAATTAGAAAATGTAACTAAAAACTTTGGTGAAAAGAAAATTATTAAAGGAATTGATTTAGAAATTTATGAGGGCGAATTTTTAACATTTCTAGGACCTTCTGGTTGTGGTAAAACAACTCTTTTAAGAACTATATCAGGGTTAGAAGAAGTAAGTAGTGGAAAAGTATATATTGATGATGTCGATGTAACAAATATGCCTCCGCAGAAAAGAGATGTCAATACAATATTTCAAAATTTTGCTTTATTTAATCATATGTCTGTGCAAAAAAATATTGAATTTGGTTTAAAAATGAAAAAGATTAGCAAAGAAGAAATAGAAAAAAGAACTAAAAATATAATTAAAACGGTTCAATTACAAGATTTTGCTAATGCTATGCCCTTGCAACTTTCCGGAGGCCAACAACAAAGAGTAGCTCTAGCTAGGGGACTAGTTAATAATCCAAAAGTATTATTACTTGATGAACCTTTATCATCTCTTGATTTAAAACTTCGTAAAAAAATGGAAATTGAATTAAAACAAATTCAAAAAAAGTCAGGGATAACATTTATTTATGTTACTCATGACCAAGATGAAGCTTTGTCAATGAGTGATCGCATTGCCATAATTAATAAAGGAGTAATTGAACAAATTGATACTCCAGAAAATATTTATAATAAACCGCACACTTTGTTTGTAGCAGATTTCATCGGAGAATCTAATAAATTTAAAGCAAATGTTGTAGGTTTTAAAAAGAATTTTGCTTTAATTAAAATACCTGATTTAAAAATAACTTTAACAGTACCTGATGATGCTTATAAATTAGATGAGGCATTAATTGCTATTTTAAGACCAGAACAGATAAGTATTGCTAAAAAAAGAGATAAAACAGATGTTTTTAATATTACTTATAAAGAACATATATTTAATGGTAATTATACCAAAGTTATTGGTAAATTAAATAAAACAGATATATCATTTATTGTTTATAATGATGAAGAATTTGATAAAAATGAAGAAATAAAATTAAAATATAATCCTGATGATTTTGTTATAGTGAGGTCAAAATGAATAGAACATTAAAATTTATTTTCCTTGCTCCAGTAGTTATTTATGCTTTATTTTTAATATTATTTCCGATTATTTATATTTTGATTTTAAGTTTTCAAACAAGTGATAATTATGGGGGAATAATTTATATTTTTACTATTTATAATTATATTCGAATATTTGATCCCGTTTATTTAAAAGTATTTTTTAATTCTGCCATAATAGGTATATTTGTAACTTTAGCTTGCTTACTTATAGCATATCCCTTTTCAATATTTGTATCAGAAAAAAAGCCTCATATTCAAAAGTTACTTATAACTTTAGTTTTAGTACCTTTTTTAACTAATTCTTTAATTAGAACTTATGGTTGGATTGTTCTGCTTCGAAAAGAAGGGATATTTAATACAATTCTTGAGAGTTTGTCAATCATTCAAAATCCTATTAGTTTTATGTACAATAATTTAGGTATATTTATTGGTCTTACTTATACTTTATTACCATTTATGATATTGCCAATTTATAATTCAGTTTCTAAACTTGATAAAAAGTCCATTGAAGCTGCACAGGATTTAGGAGCTAAACCATTAAGTGTATTTTTTAAAATAATTGTGCCATCAACATATTCAGGTATATTTAATGGTTGTATTATGACTTTTATTCCCGCAATAGGCATGTTTTTCATTGCTGATTTACTTGGTGGTGGTAAAACTATGCTTATTGGTAATTTAATTAAAAATCAATTTTTAGTATCTCGTAATTGGCCATTTGGTTCTGCCTTATCCATATTTTTAATTATTGTCACTTTAATTTTAGTTAAACTTTATAAAAAATTGGGTGGCAAAATGGATGATTTGGGAGGTTTCTAATGAAAAAGAAATTGGGTAAAAATGTCTTTATAATTTTAGTTTTTATATTTTTATATTTACCAATACTTGCTCTAGTAGCTTTTTCCTTTAATAATTCCAAGTTAAATATAATATTTGAAGGCTTTACATTAAAATGGTATAAGATTTTATTTACTAATACTACTTTACTAGCTGCTCTAAAAAACACTTTAATTGTCGCTGTTACTAGTACAGTTGTATCAACAGTTATTGGGACACTTGCTGCGATAGGGTTATATAAATATGATTTTAGGGGTAAAGGATTAATTAATAGCTTATTATATATTCCCGTAGTTATTCCGGAGATTGTTTTAGGAATTAGTTTGTTATCTATATATACTTTAATGAAACTTAATTTGGGTTTAATTACTTTGATAATATCTCATATTGCTTTTTCTATTCCTTATGTTATTATTAGTGTTAGAACCGTAATATCATCAATGAACTGGCAAATAGAAGAAGCGGCACATGACCTGGGAGCTAGTGAAATCCTCACATTTCGCAAAATTATTTTGCCGGAGATTTGGCCCGGGATTGTTAGTGGAGCAGTACTAGCCTTTACCTTATCTTTAGATGATGTTATTATTAGTTATTTTACAACTGGCCCAGGCAGTAATACCTTGCCACTGCAAATATATTCCATGATTAAAACTGGTATAACTCCTGATGTTAATGCTCTAACCACACTAATTATATTAGTTGTTATGATTATTTTATTTTCATCAACAATTATGCAGGTGCGAAAAATAAAGAAGGGATATCAATTATGAAAAAGGCTATTATATTAAGTATATTAATTTTACTTTTAAGTGGTTGTGGCAGTGAAAAAAATGAAGTAAATATCTTAAATTGGTCTAGCTATATTCCTGATGAAGTATTAAGAGATTTTGAACGGGAAACTGGAATTAAAGTAAATTATAATACTTATTCATCCAATGAAGAATGTTTAGCTAAATTACAAGCCGCCAAGAGTGGGACTTATGATTTAGTCTTTCCTAGTGATTATTTAGTTGAATTATTAATTCAAAAAGAAATGATTCAAAAACTTGATAAAACTATATTTAATAATATTGATTTATTTTTTATACAAATAATCTTATTGTAAATTACATATGAATCTTGATTATAGATTTATCTTTGTCTTTCCTATT
>UREA01000007.1 GCA_900546715.1 uncultured Mycoplasmatota bacterium
TGGTGCAGCGCCGACAATTTTCATATCCTCCTCGAGGGGGTCTAGTGATTCTTAAGAGAGTATTGGGTATGGAGGTTGCTTATGAGTGAAAAATTATTTTTTCAACTTGTGATAATCATGGTTATTATCATTTTTGGTAGTAACAATGACAAAGACGCCACTAGAAAGTAGCGTCGAAACCCAATTCGGCGTTACCCAATACGGGTAACACTTATAAATATAATATACCAAAAATTTAATAATTATGCAATTATTTTTATAAAATATCTTCAAACTTTTTTTCTTCTTCTTTTATTTTTATTACTTCTTTTGATTTAATCGCTTCATCAATTAATTCTTCATATGGTATTAGCTTTTCATATTCTAGACATTTACTTAGTTCTGGATTAATTACAGGATGTTCTGGTACAAACACTGTACAACAATCCTCATATGGTAAAGTACTTATATCAAATGTTCCTATTTTTTTAGCAATATCAATTATTTCTAATTTATCAAAACAAGCAACTGGTCTTATAACAGGCATATCTACAACATTATTTATAACAGATATACTTGTTAAGGTTTGACTAGCAACTTGACCAATAGATTCACCATTAACTATTATTTTAGAGTTTTCCATCTTAGCAATTCTCTCAGCTATTCGATACATCATTCTCCGCATTATGGTAATTAAATATTCATAAGGAATATTTCTTAAAATTGCTTCTTGAATTTTAGTAAAGTTAACTGCATATAAAGTCATGTTTGGATTATACTTAGCAAGTACTCGAGCAAGTTTAATAACCTTATCTTTCGCGGCTTCACTTGTGTGCGGAGGAGATTCAAAATAAAGGGCAGATAACCTTACTCCCCGTTTTATTGTAAGATATCCCGCAACAGGTGAATCAATTCCCCCGGATAACATAAGTAGGCCCTTACCTAAAGTACCAACAGGATAGCCTCCTAAACCAGGAATTCCCTTAGTATAATAAAGTATAGCATCTTTTCTAATTTCCACATGAATAATAATTTCTGGATTATGGACATCTACCTTGCATTCTTTATTTTTTAATATGATTCCTCCAAGTTTCCTGCTCACTTCCATGCTATCCATTGGATATTCTTTATCACTTCTTTTAGTTTCTACTTTAAATGTTTTAAAGTCTTGATTTTTTATTAAATCAAGAACATTTTTGGCAATTGCATCAATCTCTCTATTTTCATCAATAAACCCGATGACTATTTCATGAATACCAAACGTATGAGATAAAACATCTATTGTTTTGTCTATATTATCATCACTTACTGATACAAACATTCTACCCCGATCATAACTAATTGTATGATCCCACAATAAAGCATTATCAATATTATTCTTTAGTGTTTTTAAAAAGAAATTAATATTAGCTTTTTTTGTAGATAATTCTGCATATTTTAAAATGATTATTTTTTTCATAAATCCCCCTTATTTAACTATTTTTAAACTATCATACACTTCACTAAAAATATTTAAAAATTTATTTATTTCATCAGTTGTTGTCACATGAGATAAACTAATTCTAAGAGTGTGTTTGGCTCTTTTTAAATCATCGTAAATAGCCATAACACTATGTGATACTTCCCCACTTGAACATGCCGTATTTGTAGATAAATATACTTCATATTTATCTAGAGCATTAATCATTACTTCTGGCATAACATCCATAATACTAATATTTAGTATATGAGGTATTGAATATTTAGTCTTATTTATCAAAATATTAGGATATTTACTTAAATTATTGACTATTTTATCATTTAAAAGACTAACAAATCTTTCTTTTTTTTCTAAATCATTTAAAGCCAGCCTTAAAGCTTTTGATAATGCCGCAATTAAAGGAAGTGGTGGTGTTCCAGGATTTAGAGCATTAGTTTTACCACTACCATATAAAATTGGAGCAATACCAACCATATTACTTTTATACAAGAATCCTATTCCTTTAGGTCCAAATATTTTATGAGCAGACATACTAGCTAAATCAACATCATGAAAATTGACTGACACTTTACCAATTGCTTGCGTCATATCGGAATGAAGTAATGTTGCGGCATTTTCTTTTTTTATGATTTGCCTAATCATTTTTAAAGGTTGTCTTACTCCCGTTTCACTATTAACTGCACAAATGCTTACTAAAATTGTATCTTCTCTAATTTTATTTTTTAAATCATCAAAATCAATCAATCCTTCAGAATCATTATTAACATAATCAATACTAAACCCAATACTTTTTAAATAATCACAAATTGCATAAATACTTGGATGTTCAAGTTTAGATACAATAATATGTTTTCCTCTTTTGTGATACTTCATAGCAACTCCAATTAAAGCCATATTATTAGCTTCAGTTGCTCCACTGGTATAAGTAATTTCACTTGTATTAATACCTAAGATATCCGCAATTTGCTTTGTAGCACTTTCAAGAAGACTAGCAGATTTTCCTCCTAGGGCATTAATAGAATTGGCATTACCAATAAATTCTTTAGTTACTTTAGAAATTGTATCAAAAACTTCATATGATACAGGAGTTGTTGCACTATAATCTAGGTAAATCATTGGTCTACCTCAGCATTTGCCGCATCAACATAATCTTCACACGTACCATTAGTAGGATTAAGCAAACATTCTTCACAAGCTGCAATTGGAGTCATTATATCTCCCGTAAAATTAGAAATAAAACCAAATACAACATCAACTATTGTAGGAATAAAAAAGATAACTACCCCAATAATAAGTCTTTTAAATAAACCCATTGCTGCACCCGATATAGCTTTATCATCACTAGATACTACAGCTTTAGCAAAATCAACAATTCCTAATATTATAATAATTAAAGGAACAGCTATTTTTAAAGCTACAAAAAAGTATCCAACAAATTGCCATATTGGAGCAGTTCTCCCACAAAAATTTAATTCAGCTGCTGATACATTAAGTGGCAGCAATAATACCACCAATAATAAAATACCCATAACTTTTAACTTCATAAATCCTCCCTACTTGTATTCTTCAAGTAATCTTTTATAAATACCAGGTTCAACAATATTAATTGCATTAATAGCATTTTCCAAACTACTCTTAAAGTTACCTTTCAAAAAGTTATTTTCAGCTTTAATTAAATTAAAATCAACTTCTCTATTAGTAACACGATATCTATTGCCATAAACTATTGCCACCTCAGCCATTCTTGCAGTTTTAACAGTTTCATTAATTGTATTATAAACTTTTAAAACTAGGTCTCTTGCAGTATCAACCCGAACATTTAAAATTTTAATCGATATTGGCCTTTTATCAAGAGCCTTTATAAGTTCATTAATCGCCGCCATAGCCTCAGACAACTCAACATAATAGTTTTTAGGAACACTAGGAAGTTTAAATGAACGCACTTTTTCTTTAGTTTGATTAAGTATTTTTTTGATTTCATCTAGTTGTTCTCTTGCCCTTAATTCATCTTCTTTTAAGCTTCCTAAACTCTTTAATGCCCCATTTAATTTTTCTTCAGTTTTTACAAGCTTTGAATTAATCAATTCCATTTCTCTTGCAAGCTTACTAAATGGCATTATTTTACTTCTGGCAACATCTACTATTTTATCATAACTTGCTCTGATATTCATTATTTCATTCTTAATTTCTGCAATTACTGCTACTTCATCATCTGTTAAATCATAACTATATTTTATATCATCAATCTTTTTATATAATTCATTATTAATTTTTTCTAATTTAGTAGCCTTTATTAAAATACTTCTACTATAATCTTCAAATACTCTCTTACTTACTTTTTCTTTATCAAAATCATTATATAATGAATCAAAATAATCATGCATTGTCTTAAGTTCAAATAAAGAATCTTCAATATTTAATACATTCAACCTTTGAAATATATCTTGTATTTTTTTATTTGCTTCATCAATATTATAATCAATATTTAAATATTCTAAATTATATCCTTCTTTATTCATTTTACTAGCAATATTTTTTATATCATCAATTTTTTTAGGTATTAAATTCTTACCTAAATTAACTATTGGTCTAGCCTCTTCAATAACTGCTTTTAAATTATCAATGATATCAGATATTGCTTTAACTATTTTACCAACTTCGGTATAAGCATTCTTTTCCATCGAAGTTTCAAATGCTTGAAATAACTTATCAACATTTTCAAATTGCAGTTCTAATGGCACTTTTATTATACTATATTCTTCTTCATAATCTTTATAAGTACTATAAATATCTCTATATGTTGCCTTTAACTTAGTAATAGTTTCTCTATTTCTCTCTTCACTTAAAGTTACATCTTTAATTTCATCAAGTAAAAATCCCGCTTTAGTTTTTAAATTATTTAATTCAAAATCAACCTGTAACATTAACTTTTTCAAGTTTTTATAATTCTTTTCTTCAAATAGTTCTTCTATTTCATTGATTGTATCTGTTACTTTTGGTAATGCAACATCTTTAATTTCATTAAATCTTTTCTTCCAATCCGCCAGTTTTTCTTTCATTTCATCATTATTAACTAAAGCTTCAACTTTATTTAACTCTGATAACATACTTGCAGATATTATTAAATTCTTTTCCTTTTCTAATTCATCTATTTCTTTTTTTAATTTATTTTTTTCTCTTTTACTCATTAAAGATAAAACAATTATTACTATAATTATCGTTAATATATAATAAGCAACCGCAATTAATAAAAAAGTTGTCCTTCCCATATCCATTCACCTTATATAATAAGTTTATCACATATTATGATTTTTTTAAAGGTTAAATGAGCCATTAACTAATTTTATCAAAATATATATAGCAATTATCAGGACGATTTGCCTCAACTAATACTTGTTTTGCCTCATCATCCCAAGATATAATACTACCATTCGTACAATTAGACTTTTCACTATTATATTCGAAAGTTTCATCTAACCAAGTATTATCAGTAATTTCTTCATAAGTATTAGTATCCATTCCCGTTTCTCTAAGCATTGTTATAGTATTAGTACTATAAAATTCTTTATTATTACTATTATTTGTATTAGTATCAGTTTCTCTATTTAATAAATCTACCCTAACTTCCTTTTCAGGGTAAAAGTAAAATATAGCAATAATCAATGCTAACAATAAACAAATACATACCACAAGTACACTAATTTTTCTTTTTATCATAATTATTTATCCTTTCAAATATATTGTAACAAAACTTTATTAAATTTATTGTCGATCTATGTCGATATATTAAGTATAGACAAAATTTGTCTGTAAAGCAAGTAAAAATTAATTAATAATTTAATTAACTATACATATAATTAAGTAGATTAAATGGAGGGTATTATGATAAATAAGCAAAATTTATGGTTTGTAACATTATTTTCATTAATTTTAGTATTAGGAATTTATTATGTTAGTATGGGAGATGAAACACTTACAGCTCTCGCTGGTAATAATGACATCTCCGAAGTCGTTGAGGTAACTGAATCAGATGTAATTGTAGCCTTGCAAGTTGAAGATGATGAATCAGTTTTAGAACAAATGACTGAATATCAAAATATATTATTAGATACATCTGCTACTTTAGAAGAAAAAAATGACGCCTACGAAGGTTTACAAGCACTTAACAATAATCAAAGCGAATGTGAAAAAATTGAAAAACTAATTAGTAAAGAATTTAAATATGATAATTTTGTCAAAATTGATGGGGATACAATCAGTATAGTTATTGCTAGCAGCGAACATAATACTGAAATTGCCAATAAAATAATCAGAGCTGTTCAAGAATTATATGATACTCAAAAATATATTACAGTTAAATTTGAATAACCCGGTACCAAATTATAAAATGCTTCATAAAATACTATGAAGCATTTTGTTTTAGAAAGGGATAATTATGAACAAAAAAATATTAACTGAAAGAGAGCAAGAAGTTTTTGAACTTTTAGTAATTAATAAAACAACTAGCGAAATTGCTGAAACCTTAGGAATTAGTGAAAAAACTGTCCGCAATCACATATCTAATGCTATTCAGAAACTCGGAGTTAAAGGCAGAGCCCAAGCGGTTGTAGAATTAATTAAACTTGGAGAAATAACAATTTAAATAAAGACTTCGGTCTTTTTCTTTATTTTAATAAATATAATTAAACAGGTGTTTAATTATGTTAAGAAAATCATCCATCAGAAGAATAATGCTTGCAACTCTTGCGCTATTTTTATTACTAATTATCTATTTTTTTCCAACTAGCCCTAGTATTTCCGAATCACTTTCCTATATAGAAAAAGAAGAAATGCCCATATTTTTAGTTGATAACATGGATTACATTGCTAGGACATCAATTGTCAAAAACAGTGATAACACTACTGATTTAATTAAAGAAGTTATTGAAAGTCTAACTATTGGATCAACTAAATCCAATTATATTCGTGAAGGTTTTAAAGCAATAATTCCGGAGGGTACTAAAGTATTAGACCTAAAACTAGAAGATAGTATTTTAACTATCAATTTTAGCAAAGAACTTTTAAATGTTTCTCAGGATACCGAAGAAAAAATGCTAGAAGCCATAATATATTCTCTTACTGAAATAAATAGTGTAAAAAAAATCAAAATATTAGTTAAAGGCAAGTCTTTAACTAATTTACCAAATAGTAATAAAAAAATACCAGAACTTTTAGATAAAAATTATGGTATTAATAAAATATATAACCTAGATTCAATTAAAGATACTAGCAAAACTACTATATATTATTTAAGTAAATATAATGATTACTATTACTATGTTCCTGTAACTAAAATTAGTAATGAAAACCTTGAAAAAGCCGAAATAATTATTAATGACCTAAAAACTACTCCGATATATCACACTAACTTAATAAGTTATCTAGCGGCATCAACTAATTTGACTAATTATGAAATACTCGAAAATAGTATATCTCTATCTTTTGATAATCACTTGCTCGCGGGTATTGATGATGAAGATATGCTAGAAGAAGTTAAATATGCAATTTCTCTATCTATTAGAGATTCTTATGGCATCGATGAAGTAATATTTAATTTTCCAGAATAGAAATTTACTCTCGTTTTACTCCGATATATATAAAATATATGGAAAATATGGGAAATTTGGGCAAGAAAAAAGCCCGTAAATACGGGAAATTTTAAAATTCTGGTGTCCTCGAAGCGATTCGAACGCTTGACCGTACGCTTAGAAGGCGTATGCTCTATCCAGCTGAGCTACGAGGACATCAACAAGATAATTATAGTATAAAATTTAAAATAATGCAATACTTTTGCTTGTAATAAATTTAAGAATTTGATAATATAATTATAGAAAGGAGTATGTATATGAATTATTACGACTATAATAGCATAACTTCAACTGCAAATACTCTTGAAGGCGTTGCTGTATGGACAATAGTTTCTTTAATACTAGCTATTATTGGTGGAGTTTTAGTTTATTTCTTATTCATCAAAAATAAACATTTAAAATTAACTCCATTTTTAAAGAATTTAAGAGACTTACTAGATTTTAAAGTAATGGTTTTAGAAACAATACTAAAAATACTATATTTAATTATTACAATATTTGTTATTTTAGTATCATTTAGCTTTATTGCTGTTAATTTCTTAACATTCTTACTAGTTTTAATTTTTGGACCAATAATTGTTAGAATTATTTATGAAGCATCAATGATGTTAATAATGATTTGGAAGAATACCAAAATAATTGCTGACAACACTACACCAAAAGAAACTAAAAAAGAAGAAAAAAAAGAAACTAAGAAAAAAGAAACAAAAGAAGAAGATTAATGCAAAAAAAAGAATTCCTTATACATTAGGAATTTTTTTATGCTCTACTTGCGTATTTACCATCTTTGGTAGATACTAATATTTTTTCTCCTTGATTAATAAATAAAGGCACCTTTACAACATAACCAGTTTCAATTTTAGCATCTTTAGTAGCATTAGTTGCAGTATTGCCTTTAACTGCAGGTTCAGTTTCTACTACTTCAAATTCAATTTTTTCTGGTAAAGTAATACCAATTATTTCCCCTTCATATGAATCAATATCAATTTCTAATCCTTCTTTAATAAAATTAATGTTATCTCCTAAAACTGAGGCAGGTATTTCAATTTGTTCATATGTTGTATTATTCATAAATACATAAGTATCTCCCATAGAATATAAATATTGGGCATGTACTTTATCTATATGAGCTTTCGTTACTTTAATATTAGTATTAAAAGTATCTTCTGTAACAGCTCCAGTTCTTAAATTTTTTCTTTTAATTCTAACAAAAGCTGGACCCTTACCTGGTTTTACATGTTGAAATTCTACAATAGTATATAGTGCACCATCCATGATAATTGTCATACCATTTTTAATGTCATTAATGTTTATATCCATTTAACTCACACTCTTTCTTTTATTTTTTTTCTTTAGCAATAACAGCTTTTTTACACTTAGGACAATATCTTTTAATTTCTAAACGGTCCGGAGTGTTCTTTTTATTTTTACTAACAGGGCGTAACTCATATCCACAAACAGAACATCTCATAGTTACTTCACTACGGTTTTCTTTTTTTGCCATAATATTCCCTCCTTACTGACAAGTTCTCTATAATTATACCAAAATTATGAGATTTTTCAACTAATTTAGCTTAAAATAGCAAATTTTTGCTAAAAATTATTCTCCAGTAACCAAGTTTAGGGAATTATATAACCTTTTAAAATAGTAGTCACACCAAATTTCCTCCTTGTAAATCAATTGTATCAAACCATTGTTTGAGTGTCAATGATTTTATTTAAAAATGTATAATTTTCCTATTATATAATTATGTAGAATTCTACATAAATATAAAAAAATTGCAAAATTGCAATTTTTAATAATTATCTGCCAGAAAAGAAGTTATTTCTTTAGTTATTTTACTAGCTCCATAATACATTGTATCATTAGTTCCATTATTGTGAGATATATTCGGAGTTATTACAACAACACTATATTTAGGATCTTCATTAGGGAAGAAACCTGCAAAAGTGGAAGTAATGGTCTGTACATCAACTTTACCATCATTATCACTATCATAAAAAGATTCACTAGTTCCTGTTTTACCTGCTGCAAGCAAATCATCCCTAACATAAATTTTTCCAGTACCTTCCTTTAAAACTAAAGTTAATCCTTCTCTAATTCTATTTAAATATTCTTCGTCTACTGCAACATCATTAAGTACTTCTATTTCATTTTTAACAATTACTTCATCATCATTTTTTATCTCTTTCATTAGTGATAAACTCATCCTTGTTCCACTCGCCATACTATTAATATATTGTAAAACCTCAATTGGAGTATAAGTATCATATTGTCCAATTGCTAAGTTAAGAAGAAGATCATCTGCAACAGTAGAACCAATTATACCTGTAGTCTCTCTTGGTAAATCAATGTTAGTGATAGCACCTAAACCAAAACTTGCAAGCATATCCCGATATATTTTAAAATGTTCTTCTGTTGCATTTAACTTCATATTTGGAGTATAAGTATTTCCTGTAAGAGCTATAGCAATCATAAATTGATAATAATTAGAAGAATATGCTAGTGCTGTTAAATCATTAATTCTTCCTAAACTCTTAAAACTACATTTCTGTGGTGTTAAATACAGTTTAACACAAGAATCAGTTATATACTTATCCATTTCAATTAAATTATTTTGATAACCTACTGCAATAGTTGCACCCTTTACAGCAGATCCTATTGTAAATGATTTATTAATATTATTAAGAGAAATATCACTCCAAGTATCATCACTATTAAGTCTAATACCTGCCATAGCAATAATTTCTCCAGTTAAAGGATTACTTACTAAAGCATATGAATCTTTATAATAATCCGTATTAGGATATTTTTTACCAAGTAATATTTTATCTTTAATTATTTCTTCAGCTTTCATTTGAATATCAATGTCGATAGATAAAACTAAATCATTGCCCCTTTGTTCTTCTTCAACTAAAGTAAGAGTATTATCACTATTTACTAAATATTTAGCCTTTTCTCCTTTTAAATATTCTTCATACTCTTTTTCTAAATAACTAATCCCTACAATATCCGTTAGTTCATAACCACTACTTAAATACTCATCTACCTCCTCACTTGGAATACTACCAATAGAACCTAAAATATTTCTTAGGGTATCCCCATATAAATAAATTCGCTCCCATGATAGTTCTCCAGTAACTCCAGGAATATTACTTTCAATTACTTTAGCATATTCCTCTTCACTAACATTTTTTAAAATTTCTTTTTTACTATATACATATCCATCATTCATTAAACTATATATTTTAGCACACTTCCTAAATAATTCATCTTCTTCATTTAACATATCTTCAGTTATTCGCTCTATTTTTAAATCATATAAATCACTACTAGATAGTTTTCTTTCATCAAGTAATTTATATTCTTCTTCAGTTATTAAATTACTACCATTATTATTATTTACTAACCAAAATTCTTTTTGTTCTAAAATACTACCTTCATCAACACTTAATATACTGGCTAACTTTTTGGCAATTTCAATTTCTTCACTAGTACTTATGTCTTTTATTTTATTATAATAAATTGTTTTTACTCCTATGTTATCTACTAAAACTTTACCATTAGTATCAAGTATTCTTCCTCTTGGGGCACTACCACCCGACACATAAACTACAGTTTTATTTTCAAGTGCTAAAGTAAAAAATTCTTTATCAGACCAAATAAAAATTAATCTCGTTAAAAAGACTCCAAAAACTGCAATAACTAATAAATACAAATACATCTTCTTTTTCATATTTATAGTATTTCTTTTTTTAGTTTTTTCATACAATATAATAGGTGTTATTTATGTATAATTTAATTGAGAGATATATGGCTATTATGACTAAAGATGATGTAGCTAATTTTGCCACTAAAAAAGGCATCAATTTAAGTGATGCCGAAGTAACTTTTACTTATAATTTTCTTAAGAAAAATTGGAAAGATTATTTAAAAAATCCTAATGTCTTTGATATAAATCGTTATAAAGATAACTTTAGTCCTGAAAATTTTATAAAGGTGAAAAAAGTATTTGAAGAATATTATCAAAAGTTTGGATCATTTTTATAATATTCTTCAACATCCTTCTCTAAATTAGGATTAAATTTTTTATCTTTAATCATAGCAATTTCAAATTTATATGGAGGATATTTTTCAATATAAGGCGTTTCTAATATTTTAGGAACATCTTTTAGTTTTGGATTGTATATTACATTTAAAAGATTTTCAAAACCAATTGTTCCAAAGCCTATATTAGCATGCCTATCCTTTTTTGAACCAATTACATTTTTACTATCATTTACATGAACACACTTAACTTTATCAAGACCAATTTCGCTATCAAAAACACTTAAATACTCATCAAATTTAGCAATATCTACTCCTGAATCATTCAAATGACATGTATCAAGACAAATACCTAGCTTTTTATTTAAATTAACTTTACTTAGTATTTGTTTTAATTCGTATATATTTATTCCACATTCACTACCTTTACCCGCCATGGTTTCAAGTAAAATCATGGGCTTGGTATCTTCATCAATTATAAAGTTTAGTGCAAGAGCTATATTTGCTAGGGCTTCTTCCCTATCAAGTTTTAGAGCATTTCCAGGATGCACTACAATATAATTTACTCCCATTTCCGTAATTCTTTTTATTTCATTTTTTAAAAAACTAATAGAAAAATTCCAAGATTCAATCTTTTCTTTATTAGCTAAATTAATAATATATGGCGCATGACATATAACATTGTTAATATCAATATTATTTTCTTTCATATATTCCCAAGCTTTCTCAGTTATATCCCTCTTTAATTCGGCCCTAATTGTATTTTGGGGAGCTCCAGTATAAAACATAAAAGTATTTGCTCCATAACTTACAGCTGTTTTGGCTGATGCTAATAATTGATCTTTACCAAAAGATACATGAGAACCTATAATCATTTAAATCACCACTATAATTATACAAAAAAAATAGCTTTTAGAAAAGCTATTTTAGTTTTTATTATTCTCCACTTGATTTAGGACAAGTACTGTACTCAGTTTTCCAATCTGATGTATTGTAATTTTCAACATCATTTAAAGTTATGTCAATATTTTTAGTTGGACTATCCCAATCATCAACTCCAGCTCCTTCTCCAGCTTCCCCACCATCACGCGAAATTATCATATATTCTTTATTATGCAAATATACTCGGTAAAAATAATTAGTTTTTCCTTTTTTAACGTAAACTAAACCATCGTAATTATCTTTATCGGCATCGTAAAAACCATTATCAATTAATTTATCAATTTCAATACATTTCCAAGAACCATCTTGAGTAGGTAATGAATCTCCCCCCATTAATTGACCACTGGTATAATAACTTTGAGCAGCTTGAATTGCTGAATTTGCTTCTATTGCCAACGCATTTCTTCTGGCTTTATCCATTTGGGGTAATACTGCATTAACAGCAATTAAGATTATGATTGCTAAAACTACGATAACTGCTAGTAATTCGATTAATGTAAATCCTCTAAAACTATTTAATTCCCTATTTATATCTTTATTCATTTTCTATAAGCACCTCTCTATTTTTAATAATACTATAATTTTTAATAATAGTCAATAACTTTTATTTTAAAACATCTAAAACTGAACTAATTAAATCCATATTTTCTACTACATTATTAATTTTATCAGTTACGCGTTCTTTATACTTAATTTTCATATCTTCATTAAACTTTTTATAATCAACTAGTCCCCGATTTAATTCTTTAAAATAATAAGAATTTTCTTTTAGTTGCCTATAGCTTTTAACATTTTCTCTAAACTGCATTTGTAAATATATTTGCATCAGTCCTCGAAAAATTTATTTAGGGGTCTTGGAGCAACAGGACCTTTATTTAAATTATTAACGGGATTCGTTGGAGTTTTCTTAGTTAAATCCTGGACAAAATCAATAGCTTTTTGTGCGGTATTGATATGACTTTTAATAGAATCAACATTGACATTTTTAACCATATCTGTAATTTTAGAAATACTATCAACTGCCGCTCTATCATTATTTAAAATATATTTGTTCCAAACACTTTCATCTTCCCCGTATATGTCATATAACTCATAAAATTTCTGCCAAGTCATTTCTCCACTTTGGACATATTTAATTAATTCTGGCTTTGTCTTAATAAAATTTTTAAATGCTTCATGTTTCATATAAAAAATCACCCACTAAATTTTATGAATTAAGTGGGTGATTTATCCTATATTTTGAAATCTTTAACAAAATCATTAAATGATAATTGTTCTTGTTCTTTTACTTCTTCCTCTTTCTTTTCTTCTTTGGTTATTAAATTAACATCAACTGGTTTTAATGCCCATAAATCTACTTGTTTTTTACTTAAAACACTACCAGTACTTGTAATATCCATAATTGGTATTTCACTATTTTTTACCTCTTTAATATCTGTATCAATTTTACACAAATTGACATCTTTACTATTTGTTAAATAAGCGTAGTCTAATTTATAATCTTTAGTTTTAGCTTTTTTAAATAACATATTACCTTTTTTAGCTCGAGATATTAATGTAAGATCACTTAGTTTAATTCTCTTACCAGTATGCATATTGGTAAATATATTTAAGTATTCATCTTCTTCTTTAATATCCGCACCATATATTACATAATCATCTTTTAAGTTAATTCCTTTAACACCACTAGCTTTTACTCCTACAACTGGAATTTCACTAGTTTTAAACCTTAAATAATAACCATTATGTGTTACAAACAATGTATCTTCCTTAGAAGTTGTAACATTTACAAGTTCATCATTATCTTTTAATTTGATAGCCATCATTGGTTTAGAATATCTAGTTACTTCAAAGTCTTTTAATGTGACTTGTTTAGTTAATCCATTTTTTGTAAACATTACAACATTTTTCTTCTTATCTTTTAAAATCATACTAGCAACTATTTTTTCTTCTTCTTTTATTACTACTGTATTACTAATATGTTTACCTAGATCTTTCCATTTACATTCTGCTATTTTATGAACAGGAACATACAAATAATTACCTAAGTTTGTAAATAATAGTAAAGTATCTTGAGTGGTTACAAAATATTTCGACCTAACAAAATCTCCTGGCTTAAGAGCAGTTTCTTCAGTTGTAGAATTATAACTTTTTAAGCTTACTTTTTTAACATAACCATCATTTGTAACTACTACTACTACTTTTTCATTTGGTATCATTTCTTTTAAATCAACTTTTATTTCCGTTATTTCATCTCTAATTTGAGTTTTTCGCGGGGTTGCATAATTTTTCTTAACATCTCTTAGTTCCGTTTTCATAACACCCTTAAGCTTAGATTCATCACTAAGAATTTCTTCACATTCACGAATTTTTTCTTCTAATTTTTCACTTTCTTCTTCAAGTGTTTCAATATCAGTATTTGTTAAGCGATATAATTGTAGCGTTACTATAGCTTCTGCTTGTTCCATAGTAAAACCAAAACTTTTAACTAAATTTTCTTTAGCATCAGCTTTATTTTTACTTGCTCTAATAACTTTAATTACTTCATCAAGTATTGATATAGCTTTAATTAAACCTTGAATTATATGATAATTTTTTCTATAAAAAGCTAAGTCAAACTCAGTTCTTTTCGTAATAGTTTCTCTTAAGTGATTAATGTATGCATCTATTATTTCTAAAATACCTAAAGTTTTTGGAGTTCTATTTACTATAGCTACCATATTATAATTATATGATACTTGTAATTCAGTATTTTTAAGTAAATACTTTAAAATCAACTCTTTATTAGCACCACTTTTTAAATCAATTACTATTCTTAAACCTTCTCTATCGGTTTCATCACGAACTTCTGCAATACCTTCAATTTTTTTATCAATTCTAATACCTTCCATTTTAGAAACTAAATTTTGTTTATTAACATCAAAAGGTATTTCAGTAATTACAATTTGTTCTTTGCCCTTTTCTTTTTTAAATTCATATTTACTTTGAACAATTACTCGTCCACGACCAGTTTTAAAAGCATCAATTATTACTTGTTTACCTTGCGCTATACCCCCAGTAGGAAAATCTGGACCTTTAACTATATCAAGAATAGTATCCAAATAACAATTTGGAGAATCAATTCTTTTAATAGTAGCATCAATAATTTCACCTAGATTATGCGGTGGAATGTTTGTCGCATATCCTGCCGAAATACCATTAGTTCCATTAACTAACAAATTAGGAAACTTAGCAGGAAGTACTGTTGGTTCCAGTAATCTATCATCAAAATTTGGTGCCCAAGAAACAGTATTTTTATCTAAATCACGAAGTAATTCACCACTGATGCGAGCAAGTCTTGCTTCGGTATAACGATATGCAGCTGGTGGGTCTCCATCCATTGAACCATTATTACCATGAATATCAACTAAAATATGATTTTGTTTCCACCACTGGCTCATTCTAACCATTGCATCATATACTGATGAGTCTCCATGTGGATGATACTTACCTAAAACATCTCCAACAGTTGTAGCACATTTTAAATATCCTTTATCCCATGTATTACCAGCTTTAAACATTGCATATAAAATTCTTCTTTGAACAGGTTTAAGTCCATCCCGAACATCCGGAATAGCTCTATCTTGAATTATTTCTTTTGCATATTTAGCAAATCTATCTCCCATGATTTCTTCAAGGGAATAATCTTCAATTCTCTTTAATATATTTTCCATTTATTACACCGCCCTGTAATTATCTTCCATAGTAAATACTACATTTTCATTAATCCATTCCTTACGGGGTTCAACTTTATCCCCCATTAAGACATTTACTCTTTTTTCTGCAAGTGCAGCATCACTAATATTAACACGTATTAAACTACGAGTATCAGGATTCATTGTTGTATCCCAAAGTTGATCAGGATTCATCTCTCCTAACCCCTTATATCTTTGAATAGAGTATTTACCACTATTTTCTCTTTTTATTTCTTCTAGCTCTTCATCTGAATAAGCATAATATTTTTTCTTACCATAATCTAATTTATATAAAGGTGGCATTGCAATATAAAGTTTACCAGCTTCAATAAGTCCCCGCATATAACGATAGAAAAATGTTAAAAGTAATATTTGAATGTGTGCTCCATCAACATCGGCATCGGTCATAATAATTACTTTATCATAATTAGAGTCATTTACATCAAAATCCGCACCAACACCTGCTCCAATAGTATAAATTAAAGTATTTATTTCTTCATTTTTCATAAGTTCATCAATTCTTGATTTTTCACTATTAATAACTTTTCCCCGAAGAGGTAGTATAGCTTGAAATTTTCTATCCCTACCACCTTTAGCAGAACCACCAGCTGAATCCCCTTCGACAATAAATAATTCATTAATTTTAGCATTTTTACTACCAGCTGGAGCAAGTTTACTAGATAAATTTCTTTCTTGTTTTTTGGATTTGCCATTTCTAGCATCTTCTCTTGCTTTACGAGCGGCTTCTCTAGCTACTTTACTTTTCATAGCTTTATCAAGTATAGAAGTAGCTACTTCTTTATTTTCTTCTAAATAAAATTTAAGTGCTTCATAAGTAATACTTTCAGTTACACTTCTTGCCTCAGGTGTCCCAAGTTTTCCTTTAGTTTGACCTTCAAATTGCAGTAATTCTTCTGGTATTCTTAAACTTATGACAGCTGATAATCCCTCACGAACATCTGATCCATCTAGTGACCCATCCTTAGCTTTAAAAATATTATTATTTTTAGCATAATCATTAAAAGCTTTAGTTATACCAGTTTTAAAACCAACTTCATGAGATCCTCCATCAACAGTTTTAACATTATTAACAAATGATAAAATATTTTCATTATAAGTATCTGTATATTGCATAGCAACATCTACTTCAATTTTACCCTTAGTATTACTAAAGTTAATTACTTTATGTAAGGTGTTTTTACCTTCATTCATATATTCAACAAAACTAATTAAACCATTATCATAATGAAATTTAGCTTGTTTTTTATCTTCTTCATCAATTACTTCAATAGTAAGACCACTTAGTAAAAAGGCACTTTCTTGCATTCTTTCAACAATTGTTGTATAAGAAAAATTACAATCTTTAAAAATTTCTGGATCCGGCAAGAATTTAACTATAGTTCCTGTCTTATTAGTTTTACCCACAGTTTTAAGAGGAGTTTTAACATGTCCACCATTTTCAAACTCAATCATGGAAATAACCCCATCACGATAAATTACTACTTGCATAGATTTAGATAAGGCATTAACAACTGATGCCCCAACACCATGAAGTCCTCCACTCACTTTATAACCGGCTTCACTAAACTTTCCCCCAGCATGAAGTATAGTATAAATAACTTCTGGTGTTGGTTTACCAGATTCATGCATACCAATTGGAACTCCACGACCATTATCAGCAACAGTTATACTTTTATCTTTATTAATAATTACCTTTATATAATTACCATAACCATTTATTACTTCATCTATTGAATTATCAACAATTTCCCATACTAAATGATGCAGACCTCTCTTGTCTGTTGAACCAATATACATACCAGGTCTTTTCCTAACCGCTTCTAACCCTTCTAGTATTTTAATAGATGACTCATCATATTTTGCCATTTTTATTCACCCTAAACCATTATATCAAGAAAAACCTGAGAAAATCAAGGTTTTATATTATGAGAAAACACAAATTAGTCAAATAGCCAAGAAAAAAGCAACCACATTGTTGCCTTAACGATTAATATTATAAGTTTCTCCAGTTATATTATCTAAATTAATATTTTCTTTTTGTTCTTCTTTTTTTAAAGTAGGAAGTTCTAAATCATCGTCTTCTATCGTAAATAAACTTACCTTTTTAGGTTCTTCTTTAACTTCTTTCTTTACTTCTTCCTTAACTTCTGGTTTTTCTTCATTATTATTAACAAATACCGAACTAAATACTGAACTAGGTTTATATTTCTTTTCTTCAGTATTGTCTTTCATTCTTAATGGTTTTTCCTCTTCAACTTTTCTATCCAACCTTGATGGGAATATATCTTCTTCAATTACTTTATTTTCTTCTATCTTTTCTTCTTTTGGTAAATCCATATTCCTAAATTCTTCTTTTAATTTTTCTAATTCTGATAAATCTTTACCTATATCATCAACATCACTGCTTGGCATAAATAAAGGTTTATCATCTTCTTCTACCAATGAAACCATTTTTTCTTCTTCTACCTTTGGTTTGTCTTCTTTAATAATTGGTTCAAATGTAGTTACCTCAACATTTTGTGGTTCATCTATTTTTACATCTTCACTTACTTCTTCCTTAACTAGTGGAATACTACTAGTTTCATCAAAAATAGATTTCACCGGTTTTTCTTCTTCTACCTTTGGCTCTTCTTTAACTACCTCATTAGGCAATTCTTCTTTAACTTCAGAAACTTCTACTTTTGTAGGTTCTGTTTTTTCTTCTTTAAAAGTATCTAGCTCTAATTTTTGTAATCTTTTTGTTTCTTCTAACTTTTGATCCTTTTTACCAAAAAACAACACTACAACAAAAAGAACTACTAATATAACTAAAGCAATTGTTAAATATAAAACAAAATTATCATTTTGATATAAATCATATATGAAGTCCATCATACTCGACACCTCTTTTTATCTTTATATTTAAATATTATCAAAAATATGTTAAAAAGTAAATAATTTTATTAGTTATTTTACATTTTTAAACACATTTCCTCTTTTGTTTGACAATAAATAAGCAACCAATAAGTTGCTTATCTATACCTATTCATTTGTTGCATAACTTGTTTAACTTGTTTTTGACTTGGCTTTCTTCCCATACTACTCATCATCGCTTCAATCATTTTTTCATTAATCGGTGGATTTTTATCAATTTGTTTTTTCAAGAAATATCTTGCTAGAAAAAAACCAATTATTAAACCTACAACAAGGCCAATTACTAAATATAATATAAGTTGTCCCAAAATTATCACCTCACTTTAATTTTACTATAAATTCTCTATTTTAACAACTATTCTTTGTAATATCTTTGATTTTTACTTGTCGGTTTATACTCAACAGTCATTTTAATTAAAAATCAAATTATCTTAGGTGCTATCTTAGGTGTTATAATCTCACTAATTCTTCTAACCAAAAATAATCTTTGTTTTCAAAATCACAAGCAAATAATTCATTAAGTGGTAAAAATTTTCTAATGTTTTTATTAATAATATTAGTTTTAAGTAAAATATGAGAATTACGCACCCAGATATTTGTCTCTTCCTTGCGATATTTATTAACTATTTTATGATTATCACCAATTTTCATATAAAAATCATTATCTTTATTTTTATCATAAATAAGTCTATTATATTTTAATTTATCTATTGGTACAATTAAATCATCTAACATTTCTTTTCCATAACCAATATTAGCCTTATCAAGTAAATATATCCCTTCTAAAGATTTGAACAAATTATAAGGAGATTCCCTCAAAAGTAATGTCATTTCCCGATTAATTCTAAAAATATAAAAAGTCCGCATTATTATCACCCAAATATATGATAACACACGGAGCTTAAAAAATTTGTCAGATTATGTCGATAGATACATCTTTTGATAAATTACTTGCAATACTAGCTAAAATAGTAGCTTTATCAAACTTTAAATATTTTGCAACATCTTCACTTTTACCACTCATACCAAAACGATTTATACCGAAAATATACTCTGGACGAGTCGCAAAGCGATTCCAAATTAGACTTGAACCCGCTTCAATGACGAATGTTGGTACATCTTTAGGAAGTAATTGTTCTTCGTATTTTGGATTTTGTTTTAAGAAAAGTTCCATCGAAGGCATTGATACAACTCTTGTATCAATACCCATAGTAAATAATTCTCGTGAAATATCTAAAGCCATCTCTACTTCTGAACCTGTTGCAATAATTATTCCATCTAAACGATATTTTTCTTTTCTAATCATATATGCGCCATATTTAACAAATTTAGCATTAGTATTTTTAAACTTATTTCTTTTTTCTTTACTAACAACAATTGCTGTTGGGCAATTATTTTTAAGTATATATTCCCATGATCCCATAATTTCATTAATATCAGCTGGTCTAAAAGTAATAAAATTAGGAATACTCCGAAGCATTGTTAATTGTTCTACTGGTTCATGAGTTGGTCCATCTTCACCTACATATATTGAATCATGAGTAAATACATATGTAACAGGCAAATTCATTAAAGCAGACATCCGTATCGCTGGTTTTTGATAATCACTAAAAGCTAGAAATGTTGAACCAAAAACTTTTAAGTTTGATAGAGCCATACCATTAAGAATTGCTCCCATAGCATGTTCTCTAACTCCAAAATAAATATTTTTACCCACTGGATTATCAGGACTTTGAATAGTTGATTTATCTAAATTTGTTTTACAACTAGATGAAAGATCCGCTGAACCTCCTAAAAAGAATGGACTCTTCGGTGATATAAAATTCATTATTTTATGATTACTTTCTCTTAAACTTTCTTTATATTCATCACTTATTTTAAACTTTGTATCATCAAAATCTATCACAAAAGCATTTCTTTCCAGTAAATTAAATAACGAATTTAAACCAAAATTATTAGTTTCTTTAATATCGCTATATTCTTCTTCCCAATTTTTAAAAATACCTTCCATTCTTTTATTAATAGTATTTAATATATGATCTTTATATTTCAAATCTACTGTAAATGGTTCACTAGTTATTTTATAAATTTCTCTTAAGTTATTTAAATCTTCTTTACTTAAAGGCTTTCCATGAACTTTATTAGTACCTTCCAACACAGAATCTTTTCCAATTATAGTATGACATATTATAATACTTGGTCTATCACTTTTTTTAGCTTGTTTTATAGCCCTAGAAACTTCACTATAATCACTTGCATTTTTAACTTCCAAAATATCAAAATCTAAAGCTTCAAAACGAATAGCAATATCTTCAGTAAAAGTTATATCAGTATCACTATCTAAACTTACATGATTAGCATCATATAAAATAATTAATTTATTTAAATTTTGGGTACTAGCAAAAGATAATGCTTCATAACTAATACCCTCCATTAAATCACCATCACCACAAAAACAATAGGTATAATAATCAATTAACTTGGTATTTTTTTTCTCTATATTAGCAATAGCATTTAAATAACGTTCTGCCATAGCCATACCAACTGCTATACCAATACCTTGTCCAAGCGGACCAGTTGTTGCATCAACTCCAGGAGTAACTTTGTATTCTGGGTGTCCCGGAGCTAAAGAATTAAGAGATCTAAATTGTTTTAATTCTTCAATATCAATATCATAACCGGCATGATAAAGCATAGAATAAAGTAATGCTGAACCATGTCCTGATGACATTACAAAACGATCCCTATTTACCCAATCTGGTTTACTAGGTATAACATTTAAATGATCCTTGTATAAAGCATATAAAATTGGAGCAGCACCAAGTACAATACCAGGATGTCCACTTCCTGCTTTATCAATCATGTCTATTGCTAACATTTTAATACTATTAATAGCTTCATTATCAATTTTACTCATATTTTCACATCCTCGTATTCTAATAATACCATAAATCTGAAAAAAAATAAACAACTCTATAGTTGTTTATTAAGATTATAACATTTGCTATAATTCTACTTCTAACCTTTTTTCTATAGCTTCAATACTTGGCAAAGTATTTTCTAAAAATTCCGGTATCTCTGATAGAATTTTATATTCAGTAACTCCAATAGGTTTGTTAATATCTTTTAGAGCTAATTCAGCAGTTACTTTTTTCTTGTCCTTGCATAGTAATATTCCAAAAGTTGGATTATCGTTTTCATTTTTAATATATTTATCAACAGCACTCAAATAAAAATTTAGTTTTCCGACATATTCAGGTTTAAATTCAGTTGTCTTTAATTCAACAACTACATAACTTCTAACTTTTAAATTATAAAATAGTAAATCAATATAATAATCTTCATTATCAATTTCTAAATGGTATTCCCTACCAATAAATGCAAAACCATTTCCTAGTTCTAATAATAATTTCGTTATATTAGCAGTTAATTCAAGTTCAATATCTAATTCTTTTAAATCTTTATCAGCAGTAATAAAATCAAATATATAAGGATCTTTTAATAATTCTTTAACTTGTTCTTTATTAGGAGATGGTAACGTTTCATCAAAATTAGTTGTCTTATTTTCTAATATTGCCTGTCTTTCATAAAGGTTGCTTGCTATTTGGTGAATTATTACAGGTCTAGCCCAACCATTTTGAAGAGATTCTTTTATATACCATTTCCTTTGTTCTTTATCTTTAACTTGATCCATTATAGTTGTCACCGAAGACCAAGGTAATTTTGCAACATAATGTTGCAAAAATTCATCATTATCAAATTCATTTGCAAACTTTTGCATATATCTTAAATTTCTTGCAGACATACCCTTTAATGTAGGAAATTCCATTTTTAAATCTTTGGCTAAAGTGTCTATAAAAAAAAGTTGGATTAGGAATCCAGACTTTTAAAATTTAAACGAAATATTTTATGATTTTAACAATCTTAATTAATTTAAATAAACTTTTTTATCTTTGAATAAAACATAAGTTTAAAATAAATAGGAACGATGCTCCCACTTTAATTGGAGCTTTAAATTTAGCACATTCATATAAAGCCACAAATTTATCAGCACCAGATACTACCCAACTTCCCACATTTTTTGGCAAAGTCTTAGAAATTGGAAACATGTGAGCTGCAATAATATTTGCTTGTCTTTTATTAATTGCAAAATTATTTTCAGCATTTTCTAAAGCCTTTGATGGGTGGTTTAAGAATGCTTTATTTGTAACTTCATCATTTTTAAAGAAATCATGTAATAATGCCGCTCTAGTAATTTCTTCATAATTTTTCACTTTTAGTTTTTTGCAAGTTTGATATGTAACCTTAGCTACATTCAATGAGTGATCAAGTCTTGAAATGCCATGATGAATCTCATATTTTAATGCAATAAACTCTTTATTTTTAAGTATATCATTAACAATATTATTAAATTCTATTTCTTTTTTTAATGTCATTTTTACCTCACGTCTATAAATTATATCACTTTTGGGACACTTTTTGAACTACTTTTAACTATTTTTTGTCAATATCTTGCAAATTTATGTCATTTTTCTTCAAAATTTGCAAGATTTCTTGCTCAATTTTACTAATTTGCATCATTTGTTCATGCAATACTTCCAATATTAGTTCACTTTTTAAATCAATTCGATAATCATTTTTACTACGCATACTATCTTTTTTAGCTTCCCTATTTTGACTCATCATAATAATAGGAGCTTGCAAAGCAGCAATGCAAGATAATACCAAATTAAGTAATATAAATGGAAATGGATCAAAACCTTTTAAATATTCATTTAAAAACATCCAAAAGAATAAAAAAAGAACAAAAACAATTATAAAAGGCCAAGAACCTACAGTTGCTGCAACCACATCTGCAAGTTTATCCCCAAAAGTTCTTTTTTCATCTTCTAACTTATCAATATCAATTGCCAAAGGTTCATCAATTAACATTTCGATTAATTCTTCTTCATCATCAGTTTTCAAATCTTCTTTCAATAAATCTTTAACTATTTCTTTTTTTCTAGCTTTATCATCATTCAATTAGGCACTCTCCGTATTCAAATTAAAGCGATAATGGCCCACTATTTTTTTACGAGTTAAACCATCTTCTTCATAATTATGATACCCATCATGATGAATTATATAACTAATTCCTTCATTATTTCTTTTATCACTTACAATACCAATATGGTCTTCATAAACAACAATATCTCCACCTTGCCACGATTCATAATCTTGAGCATCAACAGTTAAACTTTCCGTATATTTCTCTAAAAAAACTCGAATATTACGAACCCGTCGAAAATCTATATTAGAATCAATTATCTCTATATCATAATCACTTTGATTTTCCCGAATATCTTCATCAATCATTTCTTTAAAGTCATATCCGGCTTCCTCAAGAGCATACCAAATCAAATCAGTACAAACGTAATTACCATCATCAGGATATCCTCCAGTATAATAATCACTTTTATATTTAGGATTCATGGCAATAAAACTTCTTGCCCCATTTAAAATATCAGTATAATCATCTATTCCATCAGAATCATAATCAACATCACTTTTTATAAAAGAAACTTCTATATTTGATGTCTTCCACTTATCTAAATATCCAAGTTCATTTACACAGATTAAGGCTAATAACAAAATTAAGAATAATACTAAAAGATGACCAAATCTTAGAAAAAACTTCATTATTCCTCCTTAATACGCATTAAAAATTTAGAAGCTATACTATCTTTGTCTCTATTTTTAACATAGAAAAAACCAATTACACAATAAATTATTGCCCCAATAAAGTTAACAGCTAAATCCTCCATAGTATCAATTAAACCAATATCTAAATATCCATCATTTATTACATATGTTGTTCCATCACTAGTAACAATACTAGATTCTGTAATACCATCAACATGCATTGCCACATTTTCTCCTGATTCATTTAATGAAACTGATGAAATAGATTCAACTATTGTATCTTTTTGCATATCAGTTTTAAAATATACATCTACTCCATATTCAAAGAATTCCCACAATACTCCGATAGTCATCGAAAAACAAAATCCAACAATTGCTACAAATATTGGTGATAAATTTAAATGAAACTTTTCTGTTCGATTTAAAATATCAATCAAAGAAAATCCAATCGCTGCACATAAAAAACCATTAATTGTATGTAAAATTGTATCCCAATGCGAAAATAAATTAAAGAAATTTTGCATTTCTCCCAAAATTTCAGCGGCAAAAACAAATAAAAATATAACTATTTCTAATGTTTCTGGCATCTCAATATTAAACTTTCTTTCAATAAAACCTGGTATTAAAAATAAAATTAAAGTTAATACACAATAAAAAGCATGTTCATAATTACCACGAATTAATTGTAATACTAAAGTTACTAATATTAAAAACCTTAAAACAAAATAAACTATAAATGCCTTTTTATGATGTTTCAATTCATATTTAATTTCTTTTTTTATATTTCTTTTTTTCTTTTTTTCCATCTTTGACACCATCCATAATAAGTATATCATATAATTGTGCGTTTTTAAGCAAAAAAATGCAAAAATCGGTTGCATTTTTATACTTTGTGTAATATAATTATAGTGCATTAGGAAATTCTGCGCCCATAGCTCAACTGGATAGAGCGCTAGACTACGGATCTAGAGGTTGGGAGTTCGAATCTCTTTGGGCGTACCATTTTTAAAGATTTTCGAGAAGTAGCACAATTTGGTAGTGCACTACATTTGGGATGTAGGGGTTGCAGGTTCAAATCCTGTCTTCTCGACCATTTTGAAATTTAAGTCCGACATGGACTTTTTTTAATGTTCCAAACAAATTCTCTACTACTACAAATTTATTTTCTTAAAATGCCCAAAGAGATTCTTATATATCATTTAAACACCGGAGTATATATATCTTTCAAATCTTCTTCAGCTATAGCAAAATCAATTCCATGATTATGAATTTGTCCTTTTCTTGGTCCACTTAAAAATGTTCCTATTTTAAAACGCATTGTAACTTTGCCCTTTTCAATTGCTTTTAAAAAATTATCAAAATTAACATTTTTATAAAAGAAAATTCGATAATACCAATAATATTCAACATTATCAATTTTTCTAGTACAACATTTTACTAAAGCTAACTTTTTTAATTTTAAATATACTCTTTCTTTTAGAAGTTCGAAAGTTCACCATATATCTTTAGATATTAAATTATAAAACTTATCAAAAATTAGTAAAACAACTTTTTTATTTTGCCAATCAACATATATTTGAAAATAATATCCATTATAACGATGTTTATAAATTGCTGATAATTCAGTTAAAAATTTTCGCTTATTAACACCCATACTGTTCAACTAGATTTTGAATTGCAAAAAGATATTTTCCATCAGGATTAGCGGTAAATAAAGCAATTTTGGTTTTACTATAACCCTTTTTAGTTTTTAATTCAATACCATTATAATCCGGTAAAAAAAAACTCATCTTGTTCTTTCCCTAATAACTGTTCAAAAGTTATACCACTATTATTCTTATCTTTATAACTTCTAACATATCCCATTTTCTTAATTTCTTTAAATTTTACATACAAATCTACCATAAATTTATCCATTTTCCAAAACCTCCATGTGTACAATAATAACACAAAAATTATGTGTATATTGTCGAATTTTGTCGAAAACATTAAAAAATTGCAAATTTTTGCAATTTTTATACTCCTAAAGCAATATGTTTTTTCTTTAATATGTATTTTCTTAAGAAATCTACCGGGAAAACTGTTAGAGCTAAAATAAATACTAATATAAGCTCATTTAATTCAAGTCCATAAGTTCTAAATATATCTCCTCCATTATAGATGATATAAAGTTGAGCAATAAATATAAAGCTAAATATTGCTACAAATACTTTATTTTTAGATAAGTTAGCTAGTATATTTATTCTGGAAGTTCTAGCATTAAAAGCATTAAATATTCCCATGAATATGAACATTGCAAAGTAAGCAGTCATTAAGTATTCATTATTTTCACTAGGTCTAATAAAATCTTTTACTATAGGAAGTTTCAAAAATAGTATACAAAGAATTGCACAATATAGACCCGTCCAAATGATTTCGCTATACATATATTTATTCATAATTGGAGTATTCTTCTTCTTTGGTGGTTCTTCCATATATTCTTCAAGTGGTGCTTCATATGAGAAGGCTATGCCTGAGAATGTATCCATAATCATATTAAGCCAAAGCATTTGAACAATTGTAATTGGAGTCGATATACCAATTAAAGAACCTATTATCGATAAAATAAGAGCACAAGTATTAACAGTTAATTGATAAATTATAAATTTACGAATACTTTTAAAAATTGTTCTTCCATATAAAATAGCTTTACTAATAGATAAAATATTATCATCTAGTATTACAATATCTGCAGCTTCTTTAGCAACATCTGTGCCACTTCCCATTGCAAAACCTACATTGGCTTTTTTTAAAGCTGGAGCATCATTTACACCATCACCAGTCATACCCACAACTAAAGACATATCTTCAATTATACTTACCAAACGACTCTTATCATTAGGTAAGGCTCTTGCAACAACTCTAATATCACTTAACTTTTCTTTTACTTCTTCATCACTCATTTTAGCAAGATCACTACTAGTTAATACAATTTGTTTATCATTAGTGATTAAACCAACCTCTTTAGCAATAGATGTGGCTGTATCTATTGCATCCCCTGTAATCATAATAGTTTGAATACCTGCACTTTTAATAAGTCTAATTCCTTCGAATGCTTCCCGTCTTAACTCATCTTTAATATTAACAAAACCTAAAAATGTTAAATTATCCATGCTTTTGCCATAAGCAAAAACTAAAACTCTACCAGATTTTTTAGTATACTCTTCTACTTTTCTTTTTATAATAGCAGTTGAAAATAATTTACTTTCTTTATTATTACTATTTAGGATATTTTTACATTTTGGTAAAATTACTTCCATTGCTCCTTTAATCAAAATAGTATCATCATCTAAAGTAATACTGCTATATTTATTAGCACTATCAAATGGAACTTTTTTAACAATATTAGCATTTATACTACTATTAATTGTTATATACTCAAGTATGGCTCTATCGGTTGAATTTCCTCCGATTACTTTAGAATCACTAATCACACTAGCATTATTATAAAACAATGATTTATAAACTAACCCATAAATAGGATATTTTTTTAACATATTAAAATCTTTAAATACTTTAAAATCTCCACTAACAAATTCTGTTACTTTAAGTGTTCCTGTTGTAAGTGTTCCTGTTTTATCAGTAAGAAGCACATTTAGACTCCCTGCCGTTTCAATTCCAACTAACTTTCGTACCAATACATTATCCTTAAGCATTTTTTTCATATTGCTAGATAAAACTAAAGTAATCATCATGGGAAGACCTTCAGGAACAGCTACAACTATAATTGTAACCGATAAAGTTAGAGCATAAATTAAATGATTGAACATTACAGGAAAATCAGTTAATGTTGCCATGATTAAATCATAATCAAAATTATTATCAATAACTATACAAGAAAATAAATAAGAAATACTAGCAAGAATTGCACCACAATATCCTATTTTACTAATAGTTTTGGCAAGTCCTCTTAATTTTAATCTTAAAGGACTTTCGGGAATATCTTCTTGCAACTCCTGAGAAATTTTACCCATAATGGTTTTATCACCAACAAGTTCCACCTGCATTTTAGCTTCACCATTATAAACTACTGATCCCCGATATACTTTACTATTAATTTTCTTTTTAGCTTCTTTTGATTCTCCATTTAATGCAGCCTCATCAACTGACAAATTACCACTAATAAGTACTCCATCAGCAGGAATTTTATCACCACTATTTAAAATTACAATATCTCCCACAACAACTTCTCCAGTAGTTATTTCGACAACTTTGCCATTTCTTATAACTTTTACTTTACCTTTAATTGCCTCTTCCTGCAGGCGATTAAAGGCTTGTTCCGATCCATACTCAGAGATAGTAGAAATAAATGATGCTAAAAATATCGCTATTAATATACCTATTGTTTCAAACCAATCAAAATGTCTGAATAACACAATAACTTTAATAGCTAATGCAATAAGTAAAATTTTAATGATTGGATCAGCGAATGATTCTAGTAACAAATGCCAAAAAGTATTCTTTTTAACTTTAGTTATTTCATTTGTTCCATATTTTGCTCTATTTCTTGCTACTTCATTATCACTAAGTCCCATATGCTTGTCCTCCCAAAACAAGTATATGAATCTTAATTTAAAAAAATGTAGATTTTTTTATTCTACATTTTTAATTAGTTCATCTATTTTTTCTTGATCATATGTTACTTTTAGAGTTTTTTCTTGATATGTTAATCTTGAGTTATCAACAGTTAAAATTACTTCATTATCTTTATCTAAAAATTCCAATGTATAATCTATGCCTTCACTATCTGCTGTAGTTGTTGTTTCAAGTATTTCTTCATTGATTTTATCCATTTTCGCATTACTTATAATATCTACAATTTCATTTACTGTATTTTCATTAGTAATAAATACTATTTTACCATTTTCTACTTCCCCGTCTTCATCAACACTATCACTATATTCTACTTTAACTATATAAGTATTACCTATTTTATCTTTAATTTCAGTAACTAAATCATTAAAAATTTTATTACTATTTATAATATACCAAACACCTATTCCAATAAATACAAGCAGTAATATACTAATTATTACAATAAAACCTTTTTGTCTTTTATCCATTTAAACCACCATACTTCTTAAATCAATTTTAACATAATTTTAAAAAATAACAAGTATTAAATTGGATTTACATGAATAATTGTAACATATATATCATCTAGAGCACTTATTTCTTCTTCCAGTTTATTAGCAATTGCATGTGATTCAAATGTTGTTAAATTACCATCAACAAATATAGTAAATGATACTTGATATAAATAACCAACTGGTGTTGCATTAAAATGTTGAATCTTTTTTACTTCTTTATATTTTTTTATTATATCCATAACTTCCTTTTTAGTATTTTCATTCATTGCTTTATCCATTAAAACATCATAACTAGCTATAAATATTTTAATACCTGTAATTAATATAAATATAGATATACCAATACCTACAATACTATCTACAAAACTAATACCATAATACATGCATATTCCTGATAAGAGCGTAAAAAAAGTTACTATCATATCATTACGATGATCTTTAGAATTAGCTAGTATTAATAAATTATTATGCACTTTAGCAACTTTATTAGTATATAAAAATAAACCTAATTTAACTAATATAGTAATAATACAAACAATTATATACCAAATAGAGAAATTATAGTTACTTGAATCAAATAAAGATACAATTGAATCTTTAAATACTGTTATAGCTACTAAAATAATTAATACACTTATAAGCATTGAATATATATATTCCGCTTTTCCATGACCTAAATGATGATCTTCATCTCTAGGTTTACTAGCTATTTTATTACCAATAAAAGTTAATATTGATGAAATTATATCACTAGCACTATTTATACTATCAGCAATCATTGCTTGACTATTAGTAATTATGCCCACAATACCTTTAATAATAAGTAAAAAAAGATTGCCAAGTATACCTAATATACTAGCAATTTTTCCGGATTTATATCTATTCATTGTTATCTCCTTTAAATATTTTATATTCATGTTTTAAATATGTAATATATTTAATTAAATCACTATAATCTATTGATACAGTTATAGTATTAGTATCCATATGCATAAGTATTAATTGATTAACTAAACTATTATCTATAATAATAGTAACTTGAGTTTTAGAATCATTAATAATACCTAGTGGTGTTACTCCACCAGGGATTAATTTTAAAATATTTTCTAATTCTTCACTACTACCAAAATGTAATTTTTTAACTCCTAAAAACTTTTCTAATGCTTTGATATTAGCTTTTTTTGTATCTTCAAAGATATATAAATAGTATTTACCTAAATTGTCTTTTAAAAATAAATTTTTACAACCAATACCATTTATTTTTTCTTTAATAAACTCTGCTTCTTTAGAAGTATACACTGGTTTATGATTAACACTATTATACTTAATATCTAAAAATTTTAATAAATCTTCCATATTACATAATATTATTTAGAGTTTTTTCTAATATTTTTTTAACATCTCTTTCATTAAATGGTTTAAGTAAAATATCAATAATTGGATATTTATAAGCTTTTTCAATTGATTCTTTATCATCAACACCTGTAATTATACTTGTTGGGTATTTAGTAAATAAATCGTGTTCTTTAAAATAATCAAGTACTTCAAAACCATTAACATTTGGCATATTTAAATCAAGTAACATAGCTTTAATTTTAGTATTTTTCTCAGGATCATTAATAATATCTAAAGCTTCCTTACCATCATTAGCTACAATTACTTCAAAATCATCTTTAAATATTTTTAAAATAAAGTTTCTAATTATATTTGAATCATCTACAACAAGTATTGCTTTATCATGATTTTCTTCTTTTTTATATGATTCTTCAGATACTGTTCCAACACCCATATATTTTTTAACTAAATTTACTATTCTATTAGCCTCAATCATTAGTTCATCAAAATGTTCTGTAACATAATACATATCATTTGCTTTACTCTTAAGTTCATGGTCATAAGCAAGTTCTGCTAATTTTTCAAAACCAAAATAACGGGCATCACTTTTTAGTGAGTGCACTTGAATTGCATAATTAGCCATATCTCCAACTTCTTTGTAATTTTTAATTTTTTGTAACTTATCTGGTACTTCTGCAAGAAAGGTACTTAGAGTATCATCATAAGTTTCCATATCTCCGAATAACTCTAAAGCTTTTTTAACATTAGCTCCATTTTCAATTAATAAATTTACATCTTTCATGAATATCCTCCTTAATCATCATTTAAATACTTATTAATTATTCTATTTAGCTCATTTTTATTAATTGGTTTTGCTAAGTAATCATCAAAACCATCCTGCAAATATTTTTCGCGCATTCCCGTTAGGGCATTGGCAGTTAGAGCAATTGTGATGATTTTAAAGCCTGGGATTTCTTTTAGTTTTTTAAGTGTTTCCACTCCACTCATCTTAGGCATCATATCATCTAATAATATCATATCATATTTTTCGCCATTTTGAATTTTTTCTAAAGCCGCAAAGCCACTTTCGACACTTTCAGTGTCAATTCCGTATGAATCAAGTAATCTCTCAGCTACTTTTAAATTAATTTTATTATCATCAACCAGTAACACTTTTTTATTATGAGTTATTACTTTTTCACCCAACTCTTCTGTTTCTTCTAACTTAATTGTAGGGTTATTTACTACTCTTTGATCTATACTAATTGTAAATTTAGAACCCTTGCCAAAAACACTTTGCACAACTATTTTCCCATTCATAAGTTCTACTAGTTTTTTAGTAATGGCTAAACCTAATCCAGTTCCTTCGATTGTTACATTTTCTTCTAAATCCAGCCGTTCAAATTTATTAAACAACTTATCAATATTTTCCTTTTTTATACCTATACCTGTATCTTCAACTGATATTATTAATCTACAAACATTATTTTTAATAACACCACTTATTTTAAATTCAATCCATCCTTCTTTAGTATATTTAATAGCATTAGTTAAAATATTTACACAGATTTGTTTAATCCGACTTACATCACCATATAAAACTTTTGGTATTGATGGATCAAAACTGGTTTTAAATTCTATTGGCTTATCACCAAGTCTACCAATAGACAAAGCAACTAACTCATCACACATTTTCTTAAAAACATATTCCGTATTTACAATTTCTAACTTATTAGCTTCAATTTTAGAAATATCTAAAATACCATTAACTATTTCAAGTAAATTATCTGAGGCCATAACAATATCTCTAACCTCATCTTTAGCAGAATCTGGTACTGTTTCATCTTCAAGTAATAGATTACTAAACCCAACAATTGCATTTAAAGGTGTCCTAATTTCATGAGACATATTAGATAAAAAATCAGTTTTAGCTTCATTGGCTTTTTCAGCAGTATCTCTTGCAATATTTAGCTGTTCAATAACTTTAACGTCAGGGTTTTCAATAGTCATTGACATTATTACGACAACAATAGATAAACAAAAATTAATTAATAAAATCGATGGAAAAAGTATTTGAACATAGCCAGCACAAAACATTAAAATTACTAAAAATAGCAATGGAACTGCTCTTTTAGAAGAAATTTTTTTAACATTCATAACCAATAAAATTACTATTAAAACTATTAAAGCCATACATGTTCCAGATGCAATACTTTGAGCTAAACCATAAGAATTAATAACTATTCCATCACTACCAATATTTAAATATAAAGATGAAAATAGTATAATCAAAGAAACAATGAATTGAAAACTATAAAAGATTATATTCTCAATTTTACTAAATTTATAATCAATTCCTTTAATTAAAATTATAGTATATTTCAAATAATTTACAACTAATAAAACCATTGATATCAAAAATAATTTTTTCAAAAATATCTTTAACCATACTATAGAATTCATAAATACAAACGCACTCATTATTTCAAAAATTAAACACGCAATAGTTAATAATAATATATTAGTAAATAACTTAATTTCAATTGTATTAACTTTTTTCTTACGAAAATATACAATAGCAATTATAAATACGAATGCTAAGCTAGCATAACTAAAATAAATAATTTTGTTCAATTTAGTCCACCTCTTTTACTTCTTATTTTATTCTTACCTTTTTTAAAATCATTCCTTTATTTTTATCATATAGTTGTTGTTCTTCTTGTTCTAAAGCTCTAAAATCTGTTTTTCCAAAAGGTGTTAAAGGTAATTTTTCTTTTGTAAATTCATAACTACTAGGAGTATAGTAAAAATACATTTCTTTTGTTTTTTCTTCAACTGTTTTTACTATTTTATTAATAATTGCATCAACATCTTGAGTCCAACATTCATCTTTTAAAACAATATGACAAGATGCACCAGCAACTCTAGTAGGATGTGGACATTTTACAACACAACATTCTTGTACTTCAGGGATTTGTTTAATAATATCTTCAATAACATTAGCAAAAATTTTACCATCTTGGGTTCTAATGATTCTTTGTTCTCTAGTCCAATGCCAAAGTCTTCCATATTCATCAGCATAGGCTTGATCTCCAGTATCAATATATTTTTTGCCATCACGATATTTTATAGTATTTTTATTTTCTTTAGCGGCATCTCCAATATAATGTAACATCATACTTGGACCACTAACATATAATTCACCAATATATGGTTTTCCTTCTTCATTTAAACCATAAGGCAATTCTTCACCAGTTTCTAAATCAACAATAATAAAATCATTACCAAATAATGGAAAACCACAACAACTATAAGCTTTTGGTACATCTTTACCAGGAATATTTAAAGTAAATGGACCAAATTCTTCATTTTGACCATAACCCAAAGCATTTTGACAAAAACTTCCATGAGCTCTTAATATTTCATCAATTTTACGATCATCTTCAGGAGAAATACCTTCACCACCATGGTTAATTGATTTAACATGAGATAAATCTTTACCCTCTAATGATTTATTATCAATTAAAGTTGTAACAAATGATGGCACAGTAAAGAAATGATTAATTTTATCTTTTGAGGTTATAATACCAGGAAATTCATTTCTGTCATATGAAGCAATTAAAGTTGTATTCATTTGATAGTATCTTGATAATTGCATTCCCATCAATGAAAATGCTACCATTGGAGGAATCAATTGACATGATGTATCTCCAAATTCAAAATTAAGAGGCATTAATGTAGATTGATAAGGAGCAGCATTAATAGCTATATCGGTCATTGCTATCCTCTTAGCTGGACCAGTAGTTCCTCCGGTATGAACAATAAATTTAGGTTTTTCAGCGTCAAACTTTTCTCTTCTAGAATTATTTTTTTCGCCGTATTCTTTAATGAAATCATTCCATAAAATAAATCTAGAATCTCTATTTTCATCAGTATAAAAACTAGCCTTTTTATCTATTTTTTCTCTTTTTATATAATTATCTAATTTTAAAAATATTTGTTGATATTTCTTTAATATTTTTCTTTGTTCATCAATACTTAAACTAGATAGCTCTTTATCACTAGGCATACTTTTAACAATATTTTCTAACACATGTTTATAATATGGATTTTGATAAATATAATTAAGTCCAAATACTTGTACTCCATATAATAAATTCATTTTTCTTGGAAAAGAATCTTGTAATGATGTTACAATTACTGTTTCAACATCAGTTCCTTTAATTGCTTCTTTAACAATTGGATACATAACATCAATTATTACCATTGTTTTAACATCATTTTCTTTAATATGTTTCCTTAACATTTCTGGAGTAACTGCTGATGGATTAAACCATTCAGTAGCAATACCCATATCATTTGCTCCATACATTGTATAATAAGTTTCTGGAACATTTAAACCAAACATAGATATAGTATCGTCTGTTTTAACTCCAAGATTTAAAAGCGCATTACCAGTAATATTTATGTTATCAAATAATTCTTTATTATTTATTTGTCTTCCATAAAACTTAAAAGCCGGTAAGGAATAATAATCACTAAAATGTTCTTTAGCAGAATCTATTATAAATTCTGTTGCAGTTTTATACATCTTACTTTCATCAAAATCAAATTCATTAAAATGTTCTAAATATGGTTTATCAATAGATAAAATTTTCTTTGTTTCCACAATACTACCCTCCAAAATATTTCTAACTTCATTATAGTACATAAAAAAATTAAAAACAATAATTATTTTCAAAAATGTATCAAATATGATACAATATTATCAGGTGATACAAATGGACTATGATAAAAATTATATTGAAACCATATATGATGCTTTTGAACTTAATGAAATATTTATTAAAGAATTTATTCAACTAAGAAAAGAAAACAATTTAACTCAAAAGTTATTTTCTAAATACTCTAATGTTCCACGAGAAAAAATAGCCAGGATAGAATCCGGCTACTCATCTCCAAGTATACTTAGTTTACTTAAGATACTTGCTCCAATTGGTTATACTATAAAAATTGAAAAAGTTAAAAAGAAATGATATTAATTTTTACATTTTCAATGATTCTATAAATATTTTCTAAAATGATGGCAACAACTTAAAATGATTAATAACTTCTTTATATTATTTTCTTGTTAATTTTTTAGCATCTTTGTTTTGCAATCTCGAATATATTAAATCATAATCCATTGCTGACAATAATAATCCCATTTTTGGACCACTATTTTGGCCCAGAAGCAAATTATAAATTATTTGAAAATATCTTTTTTGTTTACTCTTTAATTCTTTTGGCTCTTCATTACCAATTTTTACAACTGCATATAAGTCAGCTTGTAATTCTTGTGTAGTTTCATAACTGTTTTGTAAAATAATCAGTGTTTTTTTTAACCATTCTCTTTCTTCCTCTGTAAGAGTATCATAATAATCTTGATTAAATTCTTCTAATATATTTATTTTACTATTATTATATTTTTCTAACCAACACCTTGCTCTTAATAATCTATTTTTAAAATATATTGTATTACAATTTATATTATCTTTGCTTAATAGTTTTGCGAGGGCAGTTTCATTGTAATTCACCATGGGAAGAAAATTTGCAATATAAGCAAAATTAGGATTATTAAGATAGTTTACTTTTACACCAGTTAATGATAAAATGCTAGCATTCTTATTATCTAGTTTTCCTTCAAAATATGCTTTTACCAATCTATCATATTCTGTATATGCTCTTAATACATCTTCGTCTAGTGCAATATTAAATTGATGGTTAGGTTTGTTTTTAGCATAAAACCATAAAATCAAATTTTTATCATATACACTTAATAAATCAGTTAATGTTAAAACATTACCTGTAGAAGATGACATTTTTTCATTTGTGCCCTTAATTCCAATAAAATCATAAGCAACATAATTTGGAGCATCATAGTTAAAAATTTTTTTAGCAATTTCTGTTGATACAACAAAACTACCATTTTCAGCAGAATGATCTCTTCCGCCTGGTTCAAAAACTACTCCTTCTTGTTGCCATCTCATTGGCCAATCAACTTTCCATTGTAATTTTATATTGCCACATTTGCTTATATTTTGAATATGATGATTCCCACATGTGCATTTATATTCTACATTACCAGTTAGTTCATTATAATTTAATATTGCAGTAAAATCTTTACCACATTCTTCACAATATAAACTAATTGGATAATAATTGTCTCTATCTTCCTCTGTGAATTCTTGAGTTTTATATTTAGACATTATATCAAAAATGTCTTTTCTTTTATCCATAGCCAGTTTAATTTTGTCATCATATCTTCCACTTTTATATTGTTCTGTTTGTGATATTGTTTCTGGATATATTCCTAACCTATCTAATTCCTCAATAAACCTATCTTCCATTTCTTTTGCATAAGTTTTATTTTTATTAAATGGACTAGGTATACTTGTATATGGCATTCCTATATATTTACTATAACTTTCTGGTATGCCATTTGGTACTTTTCTAAACCTATCAAAATCATCAAATGATAATATAAACCTTACTTTTTTTCCTAAATTTTCTAATTCTTTTCCTACAAAAAAAGTAGTAACAATTTCCCTGAAATTCCCTATATGTATAAATCCTGATGGACTAACTCCTGATGCAATAACAAATTCTTCTTTATAAGGATATTTTTCTATTAATTTTTTTGCTTCTTCTAAAGCCCAATTCATTTTAACCTCCCCTATCAATTATACAAATTAATTATTCAAGATTCCATTTTCAAATATATACACTTTCCCTATAAACTCTATATTATTATCTGAAATAACTATAGCTGAATCATTGGGCAATCCAATAATTTTAATATTTTTTGAATTATCTTTTATTTCATTTACTTGTTCTAAATAATTAATATCAAAATGTGGATCAATTGTTATATTAGTTAGGCCCAAGCCTTTATAAATAATACTTTCTGGATAATCTTCATCTTTAGAATAATATGAATTAACAGCTAAATTCATTGCCCCAGCACTTACCCCCATAACTAATGCTGATGTATGTTGTATTATATCACTATATTTCGTTTTTTGCAAATATTCTAGTTGAATAAAAGGATTACCACCAAGTAAATATATAATATTTGATTTTTCTAAATACTTGATACCATTCGTTTGTGATACTCTATTATCTAATAATACAATATTTAAATTTGGAAATATTTTTTTAAAAGTTTTAAAAACGCCTATAACACTGTCATTGCCATAAAATTGTTTATCATTTTTAACAAAATTATTAGGATCCGCTGGAATAACTACCATATTAATTGGATTTTTTACCATTCTTTTAATTATATTTGAAACTTCGTCATTAAAATATTTTGTTTTATCCGGTCCGCTTAATAATATTATTTTTTTCATATTTACTTTTCCTTTCTTTTTCCAATATAGTAAGTTTGTTTATAAAATGCAAAATTATCTCGATTATCTTTTTCGATATATGGTCCCCCATCAAAACATTCAATTGTCATAAAGCCGCAATTTTCAAAAGCTTTTTTTATAGATTTTTTATTATATAATAATTGTTGTTCTAACTTTCTATCCAATCTCCATCCAGTTAGATCCGCATAAATTATATAACCATTAGGTTTTAACATATTATAAACTTTTTGTATTGCTTTTTTATGATTTGGCATTAAATTAATCACATTAGAACATACAACTATATCAAATTTGTTTTTTAATTTCGACCTAGTTAAATCGAACATCCCCCATTCACAATTTTTTCTATCAAATCCATTTACTTTATCAATAACAATTTCATCATCTCTTCTTATAATTTCAATCGCTTTTTTATCAGAACTAACAATCTTTTTAGCCAAGACCAAAGAAAGTAATGAATAGTCTAATCCATAAATAGTGGCATTTGGATATGCGAGAGAAAAATCCAAGACACTTCTGCCTGGCCCACAGCCAATTATACCAATATCTGAAATATTTGAATCATGTATATACATATTATTTAATGCAAGCAAAGTTGAAAACAACCCTTCGCTATAAGATATATTATTAGAAGTATATCTCGAAAAATGATAATTAGCCAGCCGATAAACCTCTACCCAATGATTATATTTTTCAATTTTTCTTTCGTGTGTTGAAATAACTCCTTTTCCACAATTTATATTGTAACTATTAATTTCAAGCCGGGATTCTTCTAATAGTTTTTTTACCACATCGTAATGCGGCCAATTAGCATCCAAATTTTCAATCATTTTATTTATAATATTCGATTGGTTACTTAAATAATTTTCTATGTCTTCTTTTTCTAAATATATATTCATATTTGTTGACCTCTTTCTTTTAAAATACCAGTTTTTTTTAATTCTACCAAAAAATGTCCAGATAAAATTGATACTACTTTATCATTATTTATTATATCTTCATCATAATCATTTCCAAGATAAATCATAAAATCTGCATTATGTTTTTTTAACAATTTATCCCAATCGTTTTTATTATTTTTTTTAAAGTTTTCTTTTGTATAAATCTCGTCAAATAAAATATATTTTGATATATGTTTTAAATCATTGATAACTTTTTCTTTACTTGACGATGAAATTAAAACAATTTCAAAACCATTTTTCTGCAAACTCTTTACAAATAATACTAATTTTTTGTTTACAGAACACATATCATAATATACATTTAACAATTCATTATAATTTATACCATATATACTTGCCAATTCTCTTCTTGATTTTTTATTATATATATCTTTTGATAATTGTTCCTTATCTATTGTTTTATTAAAAGTTAAAAATGCATTAATCCAAGCACCATTGCTCAGCAACAAAGTATTATGCAAGTCGCATCCAATTAGTATCTTATTTTGCACTTAATATCACCTCCTCTGATTTTGATAAATTAACATTATTAGCAATAACATCGCATCCATATGCATTCTTTATATACGCAGTTAATTCTTGAGTGCAGGAAGATAATATTTCAATTTTGTTATCAGTGATTTTAAATTTGTATTTATTATTGAATTTTTCATTTAGTTTTTCTAATATTATTGTAATATTTATTTGCTTGTTAGAACAATTATTATAATTAGGACATGATGAAAAACAATGACCACATTTTGAAAAATAATTTAATTTATTAAAATTATTAAGATGACTTGCAATTGCACAACTTGTGTGTCTAAATATGCAATAATCTTCATTAATTAAGAACTTATTAATTTCATAAATGTTGTTATCTACCAATTTATGATTATAATCTATCTTATTTGTATTAATTGTTTTGTTGCTTATTAAATGTTTATTTAAATTAGTTATTCTAAACCCCGAAATTATAGATGCTGAAAATTCATTTTCTCTAAATTTAAGTAATAATTTTTTCATATAATTTAAATCGTCATTTAATCCTGGAATTATTGGTCTAAAATAATGAAATCTCGATTTTTTTGGAACTATTTCTTTTATTTTTTGTAAATCATATTCCAATTTACAATAATTGAAATCAGTTTCTATTCCAGAATATGAATAAAAGTAACAAATATCCAGTGATAGAAAATATTTTTTCAAATCTTCTGGCGGTGGAAATTTTGATATTATTATAATAGGAGAAGAAATATTATTTTCAATCAGCACATCCAAAAGTTCTAACGTATATGGCTCAACTGAAGGTAAAAATGGATCAGTTCTGTTATTAATCATAATTGGTGTTTTATTTCTACAATAAAATTCGCACTCATTTAACAAACTATATACTAAATCTTTTGGTTTTTTTTCTAAAACGGGTCCATTATTAAAACCTTCCATCGTTGCTAATACACAATATGAACATTTTAAACCACAACCTAAATGAGTAGATATGGATAGCCCACTTTTTAAATGCTCAATCATATTAACTACCTCACATAATTTGTTGGAAAAAGCAATTCCATGTATTCTTCACTACTAATTCCTGGTATACTATTACTTCTATATTCATATCTGCTAAACATAGGTATTATGTTTGATATATCAGAATTCTTAGAATCCAAGATATGAGCTTCATGTATAGGAGAATATTCTTTAAATCTATATTCTACATTTAATTCTTTTAATATCTTAACCGTATCATAAACGCTTTTTGATGTTTGACCAGGAATTCCTAGCATTAACAATGCTTTTGCCTTTATATTTAATTTATTACATAAAGATAGTATTTTAATTACATTGTTTGCATTCTGATTTTTATTTATTTCTTCCAATAATTTATCATCAAAAGTTTCAACACCAAAGCATATTTTTTTTAATCCTGCTTTTTTCATCAAAACAAGCAATTCTTCATCAACACAATCAATTCTAGTAACCGTTCTCCATGGCATTTGAATTTTTTCTTCAATTAATCTATTACACAAATTTTCTGTCCATTTTCTACTAACTGTCATTGTTGTAGCAGAAAAATATATTTCACTAAAATCATAACTTATTTTTTTTATTATTTTAATAATATCTTCGACATCTCGATATTTAGTTCCGCAAAGCTTATCAAACAATATTTTTTCAGAACAAAAAGAACAGTTAAAAGGGCAACCAGTTTGAACCGTCAATTCAAACATACCATTATTATAAAATTTATATTTATCTAAAGGTAGTAATTTATTGTAACCAACACCCCAGTCTTTTACAGGCAATTGAAAAACATCACCTTTAACAATATATTCACCATTTAATAACTCATAATATTTTGATTTATGTTCATATGGATACTTAATTCCCAATATGTCATTTAATATACTTAATATACTAACAGCAAAATTACCATCGCTAATTATATAATCAAACAATTTTTGATTTTTAAAATAATTTGGCAGAATTGAAATTGCCGTTCCATACACAATAATTTTTCCATTTTTATTAAATGATTTATATAAATTACCTAAAGATAATGATACCTCTATATTATAAGGCTCAATTTCCATTATTAATAGTTTACTATCTTTAAAATTATTAAATATAACCTTTTGTTCAATTTGCTCGACTGCACAATCTAAAACAGATATGTTTTTACAATATCTACTTATTACATCTATTGTTTCCCCAAAATATGTAAAGTGTTTAAACATACTATGATTAGCATAAACTGTTGGCGGATACAAAAATAATACCTTTTCTTTTTTCATCATATTTCTCCTTCATATTCCCAATATTCTTATTGCTTTTTCTTCATGTTCTAAATTAAAAAACTTATATAAAAGTCTATCAATTCCTATATTTAAACTTTTTGTATTTATCCCAGCATACATTAAAACCATTAAATAATCTTTATCAATTGTAGCTTCTATACCCTGTTCTTTTAATTTTTCTTGTTGAATTTTAAACAAATTTTCAATAATAGATATTTGATTTTGATCACAATACCCATGTCCTATACCCCTTTGACCTATAGCCCATTTTGTTTCTAAAGGAATACCATATTCCGATTCTTTTGCAAGTGGAGTGTCTATTGGTGCATTTAAAAATATTATATTTTTTTCCTCATCTAAAAGTTTTTTATAAAAATCTATAAATTCTTTTTTATCAAAAATTTTGTGATGATTTAAATATTCTTTTAACACATCAACAGTTTTTATTTCTTTAAACAAATCACTATATGAAATATTGTATATCGAAGCTAATTCAATTGCAATTTCGTAAACATATAAATACAATTCTTCTGCACTTAATGAATTCTGTATCGGTGCAACCAATTCAAATGTTAAATATTGATTTGCTGATTTTGTAGTTGAATAAACGTCTCTCGTTACATACCCTATCTCAAATAAAGATTTTAAAGTTAAATAACATAATTTTTTTAATTCTAACTCATGAGTTATTTTTAAATACTTAATTCCATTATATTTACTATTTACTTGCATAGGATTAACAGTACTTGTTCCTCTATTATTCATTAATATAGAAGTATTTACTTCAATAAAACATTTTCCAATTAAAAACTTTCTTATTTCTTCCAATAGCCTTTGCTTCATTTCCCAATACTTTAAATTTATTCCTCCATTTAAAGCACTAACAAAACTATAATGATTCATTGACATAGAATTATTATTTATTGATTTAAAAGAAATATTTTTATCATGATTAAAAACTTCTTGTATATTTTCAATCAAATATAAATCATTATCAAATTTATTTTTAACTATTTTAAAGTTAGCAAAAATCACACTACCTATTTTGAGATTGTGTTTATTAAAAATCTCTATCGGAATTGCTATTTGAATTTTTTCATATTTTTCATTAAAACTATCACAAAAAAAAATGTTTTTATGTCTTCTTACTGCAATTAATCTAAATAACATAATGTGTCACTTTTCCTTTCACAACAATTCAACTTTTACTAAATTCCTTTATTTTTCTTCTAGCCCTTGTAGTCTGCACTTTATCTAACCACTCTTCTCTAGGACCAAAAGATAATATATCTGTAATAATTCTTACTCTATCTTTATTGTGTAAAACATATTCTGGTTCTACAACTCTATCATTTACTACAGCACTAACCATAGTATTACCTAAATCAGTATGAATTTTATAAGCAAAATCAATTGCTGTTGCACCTATTGGTAATTCAACTATATCTCCTTTGGTTGTATATACATATATTTTATCAGCAAACAATTCTGACTTTACTTGTCTTACAAATTCTTGATTATCAGCAAAAACACTATTAATTTCCACAAGTGATTTAAAAAATTGATATTTATTTTTTAAATCATCTTGCATAATATCCCGAGCATTACCTCTATTTATATCCCAATACGCAGTAAGACCAAAAGATGCTATTTTATCCATATCAAATGTTCTAATCTGCGTTTGAACTAATCTATCATCACTACCAAAAACTGTGGTATGAAGTGATTGATACATATTGGTTTTAGGATTATAAATATAATCTTTAAACTTATCATTTATTGGATGATATTTCGAATGAATTAATCCAAGTGTTTGGTAACAATTAGCTATACTATCAACCATAATTTTTAATGATAACAAATCATGAATATCAGCTATTTTGTGTCCCGATTCTAATCTTTTGTATATTCCATAGATATTCTTGGTTCTTACCTTTATTTCATGAGGTATATTATTATCGCTCATAATTTCATTAATTGTTTGAAGCATTTCCCACAAACATCCTTGACTATCTTCTTCTATCTTAAGTTTTACTTCTTCTATTCTTTTGTATTTATCCGGATATAAATATTGTAGTGATAAATCTTCTAATTCGGATTTTATTCTATATGCTCCAATATAATAAGCAAGTGGTACAAATATATCCATTGTTTCCATTGCATTTTCTTTTTGTTTAAATTCACTTTTAAATTGCAAAGTTCTCATATTATGTAATCTATCAGCTAGTTTAATAATAATTATTCTCACATCTTCGGTTATACCAGTAATTATTTTTCTTGTATTAGCAACATTTTGATCTTCTTTACTAGAAAAATTCAGCTTACTTATTTTAGTAACACCTTCAACTAAATTAGCAACAGTTTTATTAAAGTTTTCCGCAATATCTTCTTTAGTTGCAGTTGTATCTTCTAAAGTATCATGTAAAAGTCCTGCACAAATAGTATCAACATCTGCATGCATTTCTGACAAAATATAGGCAACATTAAGTGGATGATTTATGTAAGGTTCACCACTTTGTCTATACTGTCCCAAATGATGTTCGGATGCATATTCATATGCTTTTATAACATCATTAATTCTCACATCATCGTATAACCTAACATTTTTAATTAAATCTTCTAATGTCATACCACTACCTCCATAAAAGAAAAACATGACAGTTCTTTTTTAAAAAGCAATGTCATGTTTTTGATAGCCAAATTATAAACACACATACAAAGAGAAATCATTTTATAGAATGAAAAGCATATGTAAAAATTAAAATTAATAGCATATACATTTAAATCTTTTACCATAAACTAATTTCCTTCCAACAAAATATTTATATTAAAATACAATATTTTTTGCCAAAAGTCAACAGTTTTTTTGCATTTCTTTGCATTTTTTGTTATAATTTTAATTCTTAAAGTAAATGCAAGCTAATTCATTTGCATTTACTTTGAAAATTCACACATTTCATTGTTTTTCAGTACTTTTCAATATTTTTTTGCTTTGTTTTCTGGATTTTTGACTTTTTATACCCAAACTAAAAAATGATACAAATGGACTATGATAAAAATTATATTGAAACTATTTATGATGCTTTTGAGCTTAATGAAATATTCATTAAAGAATTTATTCAATTTAGAAAAAAAAACAATTTAACTCAAGAACTATTTTCTAAATACTCTAATGTTCCACGAGAAAAAATAGCCAGGATAGAATCCGGCTACTCATCTCCAAGTATACTTAGTTTACTTAAAATACTTGCACCAATTGGTTATACTATAAAGATTGAAAAGGTTAAAAAGAAATAATTATAACGTAAATAAATATAAATTTTCTTGATAAACATTACTCTCTAAATTGAAATCAATCTGTTTTAATAGTTCTCCACCAATCTTTTGATAAAACTCATTAGCGCTATTTTGAACCAGAGTACTTATTAACACATATTTATATTGTGTTTTTAAAATTTCAAATGCATAAGCAATTAGAGAATTACCTATTCCTTTATGTTGATAATTTTTATCTATATATAATGAATAAATTTCACAATATTCATCAGAATATCCCTTTTTATTTTTTCCGTATCTTAAAAATCCTATAACTTGATTATCTATTTTGCAAACAACATATTCATTAATCTTATTTTTACATTTTTCAACACTGTCTTCTTTTTTATTTTTTAAATTTTCCAAAAAATCAGTTGGAAATATTCCTGTATAAGTATTAATCCATTCATTAATATTTATATCAACTATTTTTGACGCATCTGATATTTTTGCCTGTTCTATTTTCATATTATTAATACCCTTTCTAAATAATATACAAAATTATAACATTAAAATTATTAAAGATTTGCCCCTTTAGGATTAGACATAATCTCTAATATTTTATCAAAGTTATCATCTCTAGCTGCAACATTTCTTTTAATCATTCCACACTTATTACATTTATAGATTATTTTTAAAGTATCTTTTTTACCCTTTTCTACTCCTATAGGCTCAAGTATTCCTAAACAATCACATAATCTATCTCCAGGATTAATATCTACATGCAAGGAACATAAACAATATGGACAATGATCTCTTGCACTGTAGCCTAATTTTTCTACCATTTTGCCACAGACTACACACTTGAAATTCTCATCAATCATTGTAAATTTAGCAATATTCATAATTCGCCTCTTTTATTTTATATTTCACTCAATTAGCTATATTACAAAATCATCTTTAGTTTTTACCAAAGATTTATTTTTTGCTTGTTCCTTCTTTTTAATACTTTTTTTAGTATTAAAGCTTTCATAAGAATTATAGTGAGCCATAGACCTAAATACCTTTCAAGAAATATTTTATCATATAACTTTCTTTTTACCAAGAAAAAATTGATTGTTTATTAAATCAATCAATTTTATTAATCTAATAACATAGTCATATATATAGGTAAATATAATATATCATTTTCAATTTTTAAATCACTTGTATGTAATATTATTGGCCTAGCTAAATAATCATTATATTTATCATATAGTTTTTTTAATGATGCATAAGTATAGTTTTTACCAGATTTAACTTCAATAGGAATTATATTGTGTTTTGAAGTAATTGATGATTTAGATATTAGAAAATCAATTTCCATTGCATCTTTAGAATTTTCTTTATTATATTTAGAAAAGAAATACAATTTGTTTCCTGCAGCTGTCAATAATTGAGCAACCATATTTTCCATAATCATCCCATTGTTAAAAGCTAATTTATCAAAAAGTATTTTTTTATATATGCCCTCACTTATTATTTCTTTTTTATTAAAGGTCATTGATAATAATAACCCTGTATCGCTCATATAGCATTTTAAAGTATTAGAATCTAATCTTTGACCAAGGCCTATATTTGGTTCAGTTGTATTATAAGCAATATTTACTAAACCCGCATCTTTAAGCCAGTAAAAAGCTCCTTCAAATTCTCTATACCTGGCATTTTCATCTAAACTTGCTAAATTAAATTTTTTCTCATGTTTTTGTAGCTGAGATGGTATAGTATCAAAAATTTGTTCCACTTTTAAATTAATTTCTTCAGCATGTTTTCTTATATCATCTCTGTATAAACTGATAATATTTCTCTTCACTATATCAACAGATTCAAAGTTTTTGGTTTTTATATATTCTTCAACCGCTTGGGGCATACCTCCAACTATCATATACTCTTTAAAATAATCCATAATTTTACGATGCATAGCTGGACCTAAAGGCAGTTTATCATTATAATGACTACGGACAAAATCCATAAGGGTATTTCTTCCCATTGCCCACAAAAACTCTTCAAAATCCATAGGATACATATTAATTTTTTCTTCTTCAGAAGGAATTAATATATCTTTAACATTTTTCTTTATAGAAACTACAGATCCAGTTTCTATAAAATCATATCTACCATCTGCCACCAAATATTTTATTGCAGCTCTTGCTCGGGGACAAAATTGAACTTCATCAAAAATAAATAAAGTATCTCGCTCGTAAAGTTCAATGCCAAAATATTCCGACAAATAAACAAATAATTTATCTAAGTCATCTAAATAATCATAGAATAAATTCTTTATTTCATCCTTTGCTTTAAAAAAATCTATTAGTATATAAGATTTATAATTGTTTTTAGCAAACTCTTCAGCAATATAACTTTTGCCAACTTGTTTAGGTCCTTTAATTAATACTGCAGTTTTTCCATTACTATTTTCTTTCCATTTAAGCAATTGGTCATACACTTTTCTTTTCATTTCAAATTACCTAATTTCACTTAAAATTTAACCATAAATTATACGAAAAATCAATATCACAATCACGATTCCGAGAATTTTAAGTCGCCTTTTTTTCACGATTCCAGGAATTTTGAAACATCATTTTTTCACGATTCCAGGAATTTTAACATAATTTTAAAGAAAAAACAGTATTTTTATTCTAATACTGCTTTAATTCTTCTGACACCCGCCGATGATGATTCTTCTTTGATTATTTTAAATGTACCAAGTTCATTAGTATTACTTACATGTGGTCCCCCACAAATTTCTTTAGAGAAATCTCCAATAGAATATACTTTAACAATGCTACCATATTTATCTTCAAAAGTACCATGAGCACCTTTCTCTTTAGCTTCTTCATAAGTTATTTCTTCCATAGTTACTGGAATACCTTCTTTTATTTTTTCATTAACTATTCTAGTTAATTCGCACTTTTCTTCATCAGTCATCTTATGATCTAAATTAAAATCAAAACGAATTCGTTCATTTGTAATATTACAACCTTTTTGAATAATATCAGGTCCATACATTTGTTGTAAAGCCGCAAGCATAAGATGGGCAAGTGTGTGGTATTTAGTTGATTCATAAGAGCTATCAGCAAGGCCACCTTTAAATGATCCGGCATCAATAGTTCTTGATTTTTCTTGATGTTTTACAAATGCTTCATTAAAGCCATCAACATCAACTGTGAGATTATTTTCACGAGCTAATTCTTCAGTCATTTCTAAAGGGAAACCAAAAGTATCAAATAATTTAAAAGCATCAGCTCCACTAATGGTATCACCATCTAAATGTTTGATAACTTTATAAAATAATTTTTCGCCATCTTTAATAGTTTTACCAAATTTAATACCTTCATTTTCTAATTCATGATAAATATTTTCTTTATTGCGTTCAAGTTCACTATAGATATCTTTATAATCATTTATAACTACATCAGCAAGTTTTACTAGAGCATCTTCCATTAAACCAAGCTTTCTTAAGTGTCTAATAGCTCTTCTTATTAGTCTTCTTAAGACATAACCTGCTCCAACATTCGATGGTGTAATAGCGTGATCATCACCTAAAATAAATGTTGAAGTTCTTACATGATCCATGATAATTCGAAAACTTTTTTTATTGTCTTCATAATTTTTACCAGATAATTCTTCTAGTTTTGCTTTTAAATTAGCAAATACATCAGAGTCATATACTGATTCTAAACCATTAAGTACTGTAATTGTTCGCTCTAATCCCATACCGGTATCAACATTTTGTTGAGCAAGTTTAGTTAAGTTACCCTCTTCATCACGGTAGTATTCCATAAATACATCATTCCAAATTTCTAAATACTTACCACAATCACAAGCGGGACTACAATCCTCTTTACATTTAGGTTTTCCGGTATCATAAAACATTTCCGTATCAGGTCCACATGGACCAACACCACTACCTAAAATCCAGAAATTATTTTCTTTAGGTAAATAAAATAAATGATCTTCCGAAACTCCTAAACTTCTCCATATATTATAACTTTCTTCATCCCTTGGAGCATCTTCATCACCAGCAAAGCAAGTAAAATATAATTTATCTTTAGGAATATTTAAATAATCTTTACTTGTTAAAAATTCATAACTCATAGCAATTGCTTCACTCTTAAAATAATCCCCTAAAGACCAGTTACCTAGCATTTCAAAAAAAGTTAAGTGTGATGCATCCCCTACTTCATCAATATCACTAGTTCTAATGCATTTTTGATAGTCACATAATCTTTTGCCAGCTGGATGATGTTCACCAAGTAAATATGGAACAAGTGGATGCATTCCTGCAGTTGTAAATAACACTGTTGGATCATTCTCCGGCACAATTGATGCCGAAGGAATAATAGCATGATTATGTCCTTCAAAAAATTTTAAATAAAAATCCCTTAATTCCCTACTAGTTAATTGTTTCATTACTTTCCACCTCATCTAAAAATTTAAATACTTTTTGTTTTAATAAATCTAAATTATCATTTGCTAAAGTTATATCAAACTCATTATAATCTTCTAAAGCTGTTTCTGTAATATGAGCTTGTTGAGCTACTGTTAACTTACTTTTAGCAAATTGATTTTCTACTAAAATACTATAAACATCATCATAATTTTCTTTCATTTCTTCAAATTCCTCTGGCATTCTGGCATCAGCTATAACTACAACATCAATACTTGCTAAAGCATAAATATTAATATCTTCAATCATTCTTTTAGTAAAAAAATACTTATCATACGATCTAATAGTTGAACCAAAGCTTTGCAAAAAATCTCGTGGTTTATTTTGACTAACTCCATCCCAATCAGTAAGTTCCTTAGCAAAATTTTTTAAATATTTACTAAATTCCGTAATAACACATTTTTTCAATTTATAAATGTAATATTCTTCAATCATTTTAGCAACTTCACCTTTGCCAGAGCCACTTTTACCCCCAACAACAAATATTTTCATAAATTCACCCTTTCAAAAAACAAAAAAGGAAAGTACAAGGAGTGCTAAAGCACGGTACCATCCTTTATTTAACTTAATTTACCTTAACGCGGCGCCACGTTTAGTCACCTTAAGCAGCAAATAAAAAACCATCATTTAAGTTTCCACCAACCACTAAATCTCTATGAAAACAATTATTTATCATCTTAATTCAACGACTACAACTATAATATATCACAGTTACACTGATTCTTCAACTTTTTGTATATTATTTTTACTAAATAAATCAAATTTGTCTACTAAAAAATGCCAAATAACTTTAATAATAGACATAATTGGTGTTGCTAAAATCATTCCCACTATACCAAAGAAATGTCCAAAAATTAACAAACCACAAATAATAGTAACTGGATGCAAATTTGTTGCTTTACTCATAACAACTGGTTGTAAAACATATGATTCAATCATTTGCACAATTACAGCAATTATTAATACTCCAAGACCTACTAATGGGCTTTGAGTTAAACCAACAATAGTTACAATTGCAGTTCCCAGCCACGGTCCAATATAAGGAATTAAATCGGTAATTCCACAGAACAATCCAAACAAAAGAGCTGAATTTAAACCAATAATTGAAAAACCTATTGTATCACAAACAAAAACCATACAAGCAACAAGTAGTGTTCCATTAACGGTTTTTCTAACCTCTATTCCTATTTTATCGAGCAGACCAGCAATTTCCATTTGATGACGACTTGGAATAAGTTTTAAAAATAAAACTGTAACATTATCAAAATCAAATAGCATATAAAGACCGATTATAAGTCCAAAGAAGATACTGCCGAGTCCACTAAATAAACTACCCATAATATTCATAATAGTTGTTGGTAAGTTAGATGATATACTATTCCCATAAGCGGTTATAGCATCAAGTATTCCATCTTTAATTGCTGCAATATCAAAGCCTTGGACATCATCTATTTTAGTAAATAAATCATTAATAAAGTTAGTAATATCACTTATAATTGATGGAATAGTTCCAATAAGTTCATTTAATTCTTTATAAATAATCGGAATGAAAACTCGGAAAAAGACTACTAAAAATAAAATAAATATAACATAAACAATAATTGAAGCAATTATCCTCGACATTCCTTTTTTAGTCATTTTATTAACTAAGGGATTAAATAACCAAGCAACAACGAACCCAATAAATAATGGCGAAATAACACTTAAGACATTACCAATAAAACGAAATATTCCAATTTCTCTACAAAGCATAAAAGCTACAAGCACAATACTTATAATTAATACAATAAAAAGTAACTTCAAAATATTTTTACTTAAATAAATTATCTCATTCAATCCATCAGTATCAATATTATTTTTTTTCCTAAACATAGTACCTCCTTTATATATTATAATACAATTTCTTTAATTTTAACAGAAAAAAGCAACTTTATGCTGCTTTATCTCTAACTAATTCCGGTTCAATTTCTAAAATTTGTTCTTTTGCTCTTTCTTCTACTAAATATATAATAAATTTTCTAATATTTAAATAAGATAAATCAAATAATATATTTAATGCTATCTCTATATTACCACTTTTTAAATATTCTTTAAAATCTTTACTTATTCTTTCATCTTTTATTATAGCACTAAACTTATTTATAATATTACTTATCTTATTTTTATCATCTAATTTTTCTTTCAAATAAGAATATACATTAAAATCTCCATAGAAATCTTTATCTATTACAGGAAGTGGATTATGCTTTTGATTATCTTGAATAACCAACACTCCATTTAAATAAGTATCATCAGCAATATTTACTCTTTTTATAGAAGCTATAATTTCTTCTTTAGTATATTTCATAGTAAAATCATCAATATCTTCTAAACTAATTAAATAATTACCACATATATCTAACTTAGATGTATCAATAAATACATAGTCCCCAGGTCTTCTAAGCAACGCTAAAAAATGTCTTTGCTCATTTACATTCTTCATAAACTCAAACTCCTTTTCTAATGAAGAGATTATTGTATCACATTTTAAAGCATTCGTCAATTAAAACATTTTATCCACATTATCAGGTACTTTATCATTAATTATCTTACTAACTATTTTATCACTTAATTCCTTATTAACTTTCTTCCCTGTCATAACACTTAATGTATCAATAACTTCTCTAATTGTTGCTTCATCTTTCATATTTCCATTTTGAAGCTTTTCAGCTAGTCCCAATATTGTCTCTTTATTAACATTAGTTTTCTTTTCCACCTTTTTAAAAAAATCATCACCAAATTTCATTAAATCACCCAATATATTATATGTTAGAAATAATAAGAGTTACTCACCCTTATTTTTAAACTGTAATATTATTGAAGTTCCACTAAAATCAATATTTTCTCTTAATTTATTTTCTAAATATCTTTCATAACTAAAATGCACTAATTTTTTATCATTTACTTGTAATTCAAATTTCGGAGGTTTATTATCAACTTGATGAACAAAATATATTTTAAGTCTCCTACCCTTATATGAAGGCGGTTGATGAATTGATACTGCATCCATAATGATATTATTTAACACTGATGTTTTAACTTCTTTTTTATTATTTTCATAAGCATTAATAATCTCTGGCATTAATGTATTAATTCTTCTTTTAGTTAGTGCACTTAAAAATACAACATTAGCATAAGGAATAAATTGCAGTTCATGTTTAATTAATTCCTTCCAAGTTTTAATATCTTGATCAGGATTTTTAACAGTATCCCATTTATTAACACAAATAACTAATCCTTTGCCGGCGTCCAAACAATAAGAAATAATATGTTTATCATGTTCAATAATGCCTTCCTCCGCATTAATTACAACAACACACACATCACTTCTATCAATGGCTTTTAGACTTCTTACTAAACTATATTTCTCTACACTTTCATAAATTCGGCCTTTTTTACGCATCCCCGCCGTATCAATAACGGTATATTCCTCATGATTATATTTAAAAGTGGTATCTATGGCATCCCTTGTTGTTCCCGCAATATCACTAACAATTGCCTTTTCATCATTTATTAGGGCATTAACTAAACTACTCTTACCAACATTGGGTCTTCCTACAATACAAAATTTGAGAGTTTTATTTTCATCTTTAACTTCTTCTTCCAAGTCTTTAGTTACCTCATCAAGTAATTCTTTAAATCCTTTATTATGTTCTGCACTTACCCCCATAACTTTACTAAAACCAAGTTCATAAAAATTATAAATATTATCCATTCTTTTAGTATTATCAAGTTTATTTACAACTACTATTACATCTTTATCAGATTTATGTAATAAATCTTTAATATAATGATCAGTTCTATCAAGTTCACTTAAACCATCAACTACAAATAAAATAATATCTGCCTCATCTATAGCCAGCTCTGCTTGCATCAATATTTCTTTATCGAAATCCCCATTTTCTAAAGATATTCCTCCGGTATCAATTAAATGAAAAGATTTACCATTATATTCTACTTTTCCATAAATTCTATCTCGAGTTACTCCTGGAGTATCCATAATAATAGCTTTCTTTTCTTTTATTAATCTATTAAATATACTACTTTTTCCTACATTAGGTTTACCTATTAAACATACTGTCTTCATTTTATCCCCCATTCTATACTTTTTCCATAAGTATTGAATAAATTCGGTTATTTCTCCGGTATATTATAACTTCTTCACCACGCATTGATTCTCCAGTTACATCATTAATTAAATCTTGCTTGCCCTCTACTTCATCTAAGTAACCACTATCAAAGTAACCACCATCAATTAAATCTCCCGCATTCTTTACAACACAAAAATTAATTGTATAATTTGTATCTCTTCCTTCATTATTAGTTGTAGTTATTTCTTTGCCACTACAATCTGTATCATCAGTCGTAAGTTCATTTGGATTATCTTGGCCATAAAGAATCGCCGCTTGTTCTATTTGGTCCTTTTTAGTTTCAACAATTTCTATTAAAGCATTTTCTCTAATTTTTGTAACACTAATTAATGCAATAGATATAATTACTGCTAGTATTGCAATTACTGCTAGTAATTCAACTAATGTAAACCCTTTTCTCTTCATTTTATCCTACTTTCTAAAATATCTAATATTTCACTACGGCCCTTTTTTGTAACAGTAGAAAACGTAATAAATTCATCATCTTCACTAATTTTTAAAGTATCTTTAATTAATTTATCTTGCTTCATTCGGTTATTCTTACTAATCTTATCATATTTTGTTGCAACAATCGTAATATCTAAATTATAATACTTTAAAAATTCATACATTAAACAATCATCTTCTGTTGGTTTATGCCTATAATCAATTAACAAAAAGACATTTTTAAGATTTGGTCTATTTTTTAAATACTCTTCAATCATTAAACCAAATTTCTTTTGTTTATCTTTACTTACACTAGCATAACCATAACCAGGTACATCTACTAAATAAAAAGAATCATTAACTAAATAAAAGTTAAGCGTTTGTGTTTTTCCAGGTTTAGAAGAAGTTTTAGCAAAGTTCTTCCTTTCAATTAAAGTATTAATAAAACTACTTTTACCAACGTTGCTTCTCCCTACAAGTAAAAACTCTGATAAATTATCAGTAGGATATTGACTTCTTCTCACAGCAATAATTGGTTCACACACTTTTTCAATTTGCATAAGTAATCACCAATTTAATTATATATTAAATATGAAAAAAAAGCAAATTTTTACTAAGTAAATACAATAGAAAAGGAATATCATAAATATATTAATGATATTCCAATTATTTATAAAATTTTTTAATATAGCTAATTTTTGACTAAAGTAAGCTGAAACTCATCTAATAAATTTTCAGGTTTTATTTCATTATAATAAACATTACCACGTGAGCAACTTAACTCTTCACCTGCACTAGGAACTCCATTAGCATGGAAATTCAAATAATTATGTAAAGATACATTAGTAACTAAAAAATCAATTATTCCCCGGAATGCCGGATCAGTAAATTGACTAGTAAAGTTATTATAGACTGAATAATAACTACCGGATTCAAAAACAACAAATTGTCCCGGAGCAATAGCTTGATTATACATATCTGTACCATGCGCCGCCACCCAATTTTTCGTTATTGTTCTATTATACATTGTATTAACTACCCAGTACCCATCAATATAATCACTACTTGCTTCACACAAAACAATAGATGCTAAAGATACAAATGTATCATAACTCCAATTATATTTATTCATAATATATTCAATAGCTTTACTATAACCATATTTCTCATAATAATAATCGATAGTTTCACTATCAAATTCATATATTTCTTCAATACTTAACATATCTAAAGTAATTGGAGTAGAACTTGGTGTAGAAACCACTGCATTTAATGCTGCCTCACTATAATCATTAGAGCTTGCATTATTTTGTTTTTCTACTTCATCTACTACATCTTCATATTTTTTCAAATTTTCTATCTTTAATTCTTTATTACCAGTTAAACTTTTTATACTAACTCCTGATAAAACTATTAAAGCAATTAATAAATAAGTTTTTAATGATTCATTCATAAAATAATCCCTTTCCTTTCAAGAAAAGAGATTATAATATCATAAATTATCTAGTTTGTAAAGATTCTTTTTCATATCTATCAGCTTCGCTCAATACTTGAAAATAAATATTTCCCCCCGGAGTAAATGTTTCACCTAAAACATTACTATCCGCAAAGCGATAAGATAAATAATTATGCATTGGCCTTTCACTTATAAGCATATCTATAATACCTCGAAAAGCATCACCACTTAAAACACCAAAAAATTTTAAATAATTACCATTTTGATATACTTCAAATTGATAAGGACATATTGCTTGATAAAAAATATTATGGCCATCATAATAATCATAAGCATTAACAAAATTAATTGCTGATATACTATGTATCCTATTATAAAGAATACTCGTAATAGCATAACTTTCTTTATATTGATAAGTAACATCAGGATTCCCCTCAGCCATAATAATAGCACAAACTACTTTAAATTGTTCAAATGTAATATTATAATGTTCACAAATATAATTTATTGCCTTCTCATAGCCATAAGTCTCATAATAATAATTTATTGTAGCATCATCTAAATTATATAAATCTGAAATTGCCATATTTTCTAAGAACACATTAGATGTTGATTCTGGCAATACCGCTACATCTGGTAACTCAACTACATTTCCTGGTAATTTACTTATATTTTCATCTAAATTTTCTTCAATATTTTTATCTATTTTTGTTACTATATGATGAGTTGCTTCCCTTGGTATATTAAATGAAGCATTAATTAATATTGTAGCAGTCATTAATAAACATAATTTACCTTTATCTTTATTTTTCACATTATCACCTTATACTTAGATTTTAGCATATTTTAGCATACTTGTAAATCAATTAAATTATTATTTAATAGGTGGTCCACATGGATTATAATTATCATAATACTAACTTTCCTCCAAGTGCTAATCCGCATTTATATGCCATGCTAGCTGTAACTGTAGGTTTTGCTTGTGTTGGTAATTATAATGCCAACGAACAAAATTCAATTGGCAACTGGCTTATATTAGTTGGCCAATACATTCTTACTCATGCAGCTCAACAACAATTAATTGAAGCAAGACTTGAAAATAACAACTTAAATATTAATTCCGAAAAACATAAAAACGGTACTGGTGGACCTTTTACTGACAATGAACAAGGTAAAAGTAATCAAACCCAAAGAGGAGAAGTTGACTTTTTACTCGGGGCCATTGAAGATATAAAAAAAGAATTAGAAAATATTAAATCTAATCCTAATCAAATGTAATATTTACTGATCCAATACCATTATCAATATCTATTACATTTTCACCATTACCATAAGTTCCACTTATTGATGTTCCATTAACAGTGATATCACCTAACCCCTTATCAACAATAAACCTATAAAGTGATTCATTACTTAAATTAAGATTAATTTCACCAATTCCCCCATCTATAGTGCTTCTACCAAGTATCTCTCCATCAATACTCACACTTCCAACTCCCGCATCAAGTTCTAAAGAACTTAGTGTTGTATCAATTGCATCAATAACACCAACTCCACCATCGATATCAGCTTTATAAAATGTTGATGAAGCAATCTCTATTAAACCAGCACCTAAATCTAGTTCTAATCTATCAGCAATAATATCTTCTATTTTTATCTCTCCACTACCACCATCAATAACAAGTTCATTTAAATCACTTGGTACATATATAGTAATTTCCCCACTATTATTATTAAAAAACCAAAAAGCATCTTCTTCTATTTCTAAAGTATTTCTTTTATTATTTACTCTAAAATTATCAGAAACACCTTTAGCTTCAACTAAAAAACTATCCCCTTTAACTATATTAACACTTGAGGCATTTACATCAATTTCAATACTATTAATATTACTATAATATTCACTAAAGTCTTTAGTACCTCTCCCAAAGCCACCAATAATACCAAATAAGAATAATATAGCATTAATAATAATTAAAATAATAAATACAGCTAGCGCAATAGCTCCTATTTTAATCCACTTTTGTCCTTCACTCATTTTATATCTACACTCCCAAATACGGCATAAGCTTCAATATAAATAATCTTTTTTTCATTTTTACCTTTACTTTTATTACTTACTCCTCCAAATATTGGAGTTGATTTAATTTTAACTTCTACATCTTCTGGTACCTTTATATTAACACTTCCAAAAATACCTGTTGCAACAATTACTGATTCATTTTTAATAGAAGATTCACTTAAATCTAAATAAACACTTCCAAATATAGCATCTACTTTTGCTCCATTAAATTTATTTGGCTTTTCACTTTTTTCACTAAATGTAGCTACAATACTTTCTAAATTATCTTTATTAGTACTATTAATCTTTTCTTTAACTTTACTATTTATACTACTTCCAAGTATTAAATAAAGTCCAATTATTACAAATATTGCTGGAATAAATAATTTAATTATAATATCAAATCTAATTAAATTATTACACATAAGAAGTAATAATACCCCTATTACTAAACCAACAATATTACCCATTTTAGATTCATTAGTATTATCAAATAATCCTATAAAACATGGAACTATTATAAACAGTGTCCACCATCCTCTAAAAAATATATTAAAATCAATTATATTAAAAACATTTAAAGCAATTATAATACCTAGTACTATAAATACTAATCCCCATAATATTCTGTTTATTCTATCCATATATACCTCCATTTTATTGTTGATAACTCGCGACCTCCGGGCGGGGATGCCGCCGGCGGAGGATTAAAGGTTATCACACTACCAAAGTAAATGGGTCACTTTCAGTTCCTGTTCCACCATTATAT
>UREA01000008.1 GCA_900546715.1 uncultured Mycoplasmatota bacterium
CTTGAACCCCTCTTAAGAATCATATCTATGACCCCCTGGAGTCTTTAGCTAAAAAGACCGTCGGCGCTGCACCAATACAAGTAACGGTTATCTATTATAATGGTTATTTTTTTATTTGCAAGCACTTCGACATGGTTCGACAAAAGTGTCCAAAATTCGACATAGACATATGATTATATAAAATTTACAAGTTTTGCTTGTAAATTTTTAATACTTATTGCTATTATCTATTAATAATTCTTCTTTTTTATATTTCTTTAAGGCTTTTATTAATTTATCTTTAGAATTTATTTCTATAAATAGAGCAATACTTGCAAAGTTTTTAGGAAGTATGCTTATAGAATATTTATTAATAATTATATATTCTATAGCATCCCAATAAAGTTTATTAGACATTACTTTTTCACAAGTACATTCAATACCTTCCTCATCAATGGTTATTTTAGAATTACCATGTTTTAAATATTCTCTTAATTTGTATTTAGCTTCAACTAATAAATAGATGTATAACATACAAAATATTAAAGTGATAATTGCTAAACCAGAAACAGTTGGTACAAATAAAAGCATAATAGTAAATATTAATAATATTATAATATAAAGTATAAATACTTTAATTAAAGAATGAACTTTAGTTTTGGGATTTTTCTTAAATATATAATAGTTATTAGAAACATACATTATTTCTTCATAATATTTTTTATTATTTCTTTCATTACTTGTAAACGTCATTTAAACACTTCCTTTACTTAAAAATATTATATATGAAAAAGTTAAAAATTTTATTTAATTTTTAACTCTTCATATATTTTTCGTAATTTAACTTTTAAGCATTCATCAGCAAATATATAATCAATTGAATTGATATTACATTTAATTAAATCTTCAATAGTTAAATTAGTTTCATTTAATATTCTTGTATATTCTTTATTTATATTAATGTTTGATACTGTGTCATTGTCTGTGTTAATAGATATGTTTATTCCTTTTTGGTATAGTTTTTCAATAGGATGAATATTTTCTATAGCTTCAGTTTGATAGTTGCTAGTAACACATATTTCGAGTAATATATTATTATCTATTATTTTTTGGAGTATTTCTTTATTATTAATCGCTTTAATACCATGACCTATTCTTTTTGTTTTAGCATCAATTGCTGCAGTAATTGAATCACCACCAAGAGCTTCTCCAGCATGAATAGTATAAGGAATTTTCAATGCTGCAGCATATTTAAATAAATCGAGATAATCTTTAGTTGGATATAAGCTTTCAGCTCCCGCTAAATCAATGGCAACAATACCTTTTCCTAAATATTTTTTGGCGATATTTATTACTAAAGTATTGTTTTCTTTAGTATCTCCACGCATCATACAAAGGATAATTCCTCCAAGAATTCCTGTTTCATTCATAGCTTTATGCATTCCGTTAATTGCAGAAATAACAACATCATCTAAATTTAAATAACCATTTATATGTTTCATCGGAGCAAGTCTAACCTCCGCATAAATAACATTTAATTTAGATAATTTTAAAAACAATTTATATGTTGTTTTTTCTAATCTTTCACAAGTTTGAAGTAATTTACAAGGTAATGTAAATTTCGTTAAGTAATCATTTAAATTATGACAATTACTATCTACTTGTAATTCATCAATTAATTTATTTTTACTAAATCCAAGTCCATCTTCTTTTGACCAAGTATATGCATCATCTAGATCAATTGAGCCATCTAAATGGAGATGCAAAATAATTTTTGGAATATTTTCCACTTTCATGCTATCACCCTATTAAATTTCAAAATATTCTTCTATAGTTAGCCAATTACCATTATTATATAATTTTTTTGCTAAATTCTTACCAACATAACGATAATGCCATGGTTCATATTTATATCCAGTAATATGACTTTTATCTTTTGGATACCTTAAAACAAAACCATATTTATAAGCATTTTTATCTAGCCACTTGGCTTCTTTTGTGTCAATAAATGAATCATTTGTGATATTAATATCGATTGCTAATCCAGATTGGTGTTCTGATTGACCTGGTTTGGCAGAATAAGTATCAACATTATCTTTACTATCTACTTTTAGATATCCTTCATATATCTCTTTTTGCCTTTCATAGGATCTAAAACCACTAGCAATATGAAGATTTATGTTGTCTTTTAAAGCTGCTTTTTGCATTTTATCAAATGCTTTTTGTAAGTCGTTTGTTAAACCATTACCATATGTTTTTGGTAAAGAAAATTTTTTATTAACAATTAAATAACCATCGATAAAAGTTACACCATTAATTATTTCTTTATTAAACTTTTTCATATTAAAATATATGTTATTCAACAACTAAAACATCATAGTTATAGGTTATTTCATCTCCAAAATAGTCTTTAAAAGTAACACTAATTGTTTTTATACCAGGAGTAGATGTATCAATTAAACTTTTATCAGAAATTATTTCTCCATTACTATAAGTTTTAATATAATCTAAATTACATCTTTTAGCATTTAAACTAATTTCAATATCATTTTCTATTACTATATCAAATTTTTTAAGACGAATAAATAGTAAAAAATCTATTGTTAAAGCTACAATTAAAAGACCTATAAGTAACCATAATGTTTTTTTCATTTGAACACCACCTTATACTATAAATATAATAACATATTTTTAATTATATTTAAAGAACAAAAGTCTAAATTTTGATTATCCTGCCTTTAGACTAAAAAATACTACTTTTGAACTATACAATTTTTAATAAATTTGTTATATTATTACTGGTGATTTTTATGCAAGTATATCATGAACTTTCTCCAATATATGATGTTGATTCTAAAGTTTTAATACTTGGTAGTATGCCTAGTGTTAAATCTAGAGAAGTTGGTTTTTACTATGCTCATAAAACTAATAGATTTTGGTTTATTTTAGAAAAATTATTTAATGCTAATTTAAATACAATTGATGAAAAGAAAAAGTTTTTACTAGATAAGCATATAGCTTTATGGGATGTATTTGAATTTTGTGAAATAGATGCATCAAGTGATGCATCTATAAAAAATTATAAATTAAATGATATAAATATGATTTTAAAACACGCTAAGATTAAAGCGATATTTTGCACTGGCAAAAAAAGTTATGATACTTTAATGAAAAACTTTAAAACAGATATTCCAATTATTTATCTCCCTAGTCCTTCCAGCGCTAATGCGGCATTTAGTTTGGAAACACTTGTTGCTAAATACCAAGTAATTTTAGATTATTTAGCTTGATTTTTACTTTTAATAAGTTCTAATATTTTTATAAATAGATAAGAACACAATAATGATATTAAACAAACTAAAATATAATGAATTAAATTATTATAAACTATAATATCATCAATATTAAGTATTCCACCGATAAAACGGATACCAATTATTACTAACGGATGAATTATATAAATAATTGTTGCTAAACTACGTAATTTTTTATTAGAACCATTTGTATTATAAATAATTAAAGAAAATAAATAATACATAACAGGTACTAAAAATAAATACATACTATCATGTCTTTGTAAATCATATAATCTTAAAAAGTAACTTTCTAAAAATATAAATATGAAACTAATAATTAAACCTACTATTAATAATTTATTATTGCTTTTTTCTCTACCTTTAAAACTGTATCCAAGCATCAAAAATATTGGAACATAAAATAAACCATTACGAGTATAATCAAATACTTGAAATATAATATTATAAAATTTTAAAATGCTAGGAATACATACTAAAGTACCATAATAACTATCTCCAAGTAAGCCAATTATATATAAAATTATAACAATTATCCAAACTAATTTTTTATTTACATGTTTAATTAAAAAATATGTAATCCATAAACCTAGTATTAAAGCTGGAAAATACCAAAGATGATAAAAAGTACCATTTAAAAAGATATTTTTAATTAAATCTAGAATACTCCAAGATTGTAATTGATGAGCATAAATATTAATAGGTAAATAAATAAGCATACAAAGTAAATAAATTTTTATTATTTTAATAGTGTATTTTTTTAAAGTATCAATGTCTTTTGGTAAAATGAAATATCCTGTAATCATTAAAAATAAAGGTACACCGATACGACAAAAAACATGCGTAAAATAATAATCAACTTCACTATTAATTGTTACAAATGGATATACATGAATAGCTACAATTAAAAATGAAACTATAAATCTAAAAGTATCTAAGTTAAGTATTTTTTTCATAAACATCACTAACATAAGTGTATCATAAATTATAACATAATAAAAGATGGAGTTTAAATATTGAAATCTCCATCTTTAAATATTAATTTTTCTCCTTCATTAGTCATTGCAGTAATATTTAAATCATCTGTTCCAATCATAAAATCGACATGATTAGTAGAATGATTAAGACCTTTTTTCATTAAATCTTCTCTGGTACTTTCAAAGCCACCTTCAATGCATTCCGGAAAAGCATCTCCTAAAGCTATGTGACAAGAAGCATTTTCATCAAGACAAGTTTCACCAAAAACAAAGTTAGTTTTAGCAACTCCAGAATTTTTAGAAACTAGCGCACACTCACCTAAAAAGCATGAATAATCATCACTTTCAATAATTCCTTTTAATATTTCTTTGCCAACATAAGCATCATAATCTATAACTTTGCCATCTTTAAATTTTAACCAAAATTTATCAATTAAAGCTCCGCCATACATTAAAGGTTTTGATGCATAAACTATACCACTCGTATAACGATAATCAGGTGAAGTAAATACTTCATAAGTAGGCATGTTGACAATTAAATTATCCCCATAACCAGCACACTCCCAAATAACTTTTTGAGGTAATCCAACATAAAGATCAGTACCTAGTTTATTAGTATAATGCATAGAAGTTATTTCTAAATCATTTAGTTTTTTTACTAATTTTCTTTGTTTATCTAAAAACTTATTCCATTCATCTATTGGTTTTTTGGTATCAACCATTGTAGCAATCATAATTAAATTAAATAGTTTTTCATAAGCATCTTCTTCACTTAAATCAGGAAAACTTGTCTTTGCCCAAACTACATTAGGCATAACAGCAATACACCAAGATATTTCATTTAATGCTTGTTTTTCGCGATATATTGGCCTTGTTGTTCTTGACTTTAGAGCTGCAGCAGTCATTTTATCAGGGCTTATGTCATCAAAGTAATGCGGAAATTCAGTAGAAATCATTAAAAATGCTGCATTCTTTTTAGCATATTCATCCCAAATATGACTATCAAAATAAGAATCATTTTCTATTTCTTTTAATGATTTATTTAAATGATTATGTCTTTCTTCTTTATCTAATTCATCTAAATAGATATCATCAATACCTTTTTCTTTAGCTAAGGCTATTACTTTATCAATTAACGATTTATTATCATTATAATAATGGATAAATAAAGAATTACTTTTACTTAAATCAAGACAACGATTTACAAGTAAATTAGCGTATTTTGACTCAATTTCATCAAACATAATGCACCTTATTTAGTTGGGTCAACTAATATTTTAATTGCTGAATCTGTGCCACTAGTAAGTCTAATGTATGCATCTTGTACACCTTCTAGAGGTACGATATCATCAACAAATTTCATAACATCAATTTTTTTATTAGCAATTAAATTAATTACAGAATTAAATTCATTATAAGTATAAGCAATAGCTCCTTGAAGCACTAATTCTTTCATTACAGCCATAACTGTGTATGTTGGAACAGCATCACTTGCAACACCAACTAAAACTACAATACCACCAGGTTTAACTAAAGATATAGCACTATTAACAGCAGCAGAATTACCTACACATTCAATAACTACATCAAAGCCACCATTTGTTTTTTCCATAAGTTTAGGTACTATTTCTTCACTTGTAGCATTAAACCATTCATCAGCAACACCCAAACTTACTGATTTTTCTCCGCGAGCTTCATTAGTTTCTGTTAGTGCTACATATTGTGCTCCTTCTTTTTTTGCAAACATAGCAGATGCCAGACCAATAATTCCTCCGCCGATAATTAGGACATCATCACCAACAGCAATTCTTCCTAAGTGAGCTGCATGAAGACCTACAGCCATTGGCTCAACCATTGCCATTTCTTCATCTAAAACATTATCAGGTACTTTAATAACCATATCACTACGAATAGCAATTCTTTTAGTTAAGCCACCTGGATTATTAAGTGATAAACCTACAGCTTCCTCCCAAGTATGTGGACAAAACCCTACATCACCATTACGACATGCTTCACATTTTCCACAAGGAGAAATTGGTAGAGCTGTAACCCTATCTCCAATTTTTAAGTCAGAACGATCTCCACAATCAACAACACGACCAACAAATTCATGGCCCATAACTAAACCAACTGGAGCTCCACCTACCCAATAATGAATATCTGATCCACAAATTCCTGTTTTTAATACATCAATAATTACTTTCTTGCCATCACTAACAGGTTCCGAAATTTCTTTAATTTCAAATTCCTTCACCCCTTTAATAGCAACTGCTTTCATATACATCCCTCCATACTATAATTCTACCACAAAAACTAATTATTACTCATAACTTAATATATTTATTTACAAAATATTGTCACATATATTATAATATTTCTGGAGGTCAAAATGATAAAAGTAAAAAATGTTACAAAAAAGTTTATTAAAACGAACAAGAAAAAAGAAAAACTAGAATTTAAGGCAGTTGATAATTTATCATTTGATGTTAAAGATGGCGAAATTCTAGGAATACTTGGACCTAATGGCGCCGGTAAAACAACACTTCTTCGCATGATTGCAGGTATTATGACACCAAGCGAAGGAGAAATAACTATTGATGATTTAAATTATGAGGAAAATGAAACAGAAATTAAAAAAATGTTAGCTTATTTATCAGGAAATACTAAAATTTATGATACTTTAAGCCCATATGAATTACTCAAAATGTGTGCAGAAATCTATGATGTTCCTGCAGATGAAATAGATAAAAGAATTAAAGAAATAAGTAAGATATTAAATATGGATGCATTCTTATATAACAGGATTGAGAAACTTTCAACTGGTCAAACTCAAAGAGTAAATATTGCAAGATGCATGATTCACAATCCCAAGTATTAAATTTTAGATGAAGCAACTAGTGGTCTTGATATTATAACTAGTCAAATAATATTAAACTTTATTAAAGATGAAAAAGAAAAGGGAAAAACCATTCTTTATTCAACCCATTATATGGAAGAAGCCGAAAACATCTGTGATATGATCATTATGATTAATAAAGGAAAAATTATAGCTACTGGTACTCCAGATGAAATTAGAAAGATGACTAAAACAAGCAACTTAAGAGATGCATTCTTTAGTTTAGTGGGGGATATACATGAATAAAACATTATTAATACTTAAAAAAGAATTAAGAGAAGTATTTCGGGATAAGAAATCTTTAGCTATGATGCTGATAATTCCAGTTTTAATACCTTTAATAATTATTGGTATGTCAGCATTATTTGAAAGTGAAACAAGTACCGATGTTAATACTTATAATAAAATTGGTTTTAATTATGAACTTAGTGATATAGAATTAGAAATATTGGATTCATTAGAAATAGATTATAGCATTAATGATACCGAAGACTTAGAAGAGGAATTTAACAAACAAGAAATAAACTCTTATATAACTAAAGAAAATAATCATTATGTTATTAATTATGATTCTGCTAACATTGAAAGTTCTGGTAGTGCCTCTTTGGCGGAATCTTTCTTAGAAACTTACAAAAGTGTATTAGAAGAAAATTATTTATCAAACAATAATGTAGATATATCGGAATTTAATAATTTATTAACATATGAAGAAAAAACACAAGAACAACAAAATTATTTTGCTAATTATATTGTCAATTACGCCTTTTTATTTATTTTAATGGCTATAACAGTCTCTGCAACATATCCCGCAACAGATGCAACTGCTGGTGAAAAAGAAAGAGGTACATTAGAAACATTACTTACATTCCCAATTAAAAGTAAAGATATAATCATTGGAAAATTATTAAGTGTAACATTATCATCAATAATCACTGGTGTTCTTGGTTTAATATTATCAGTTCTAGCTATTATATATGTTGGTAATACTTATGATATATATAGTGGTACTGAGTTACTTAATGCACCGATTATTATTTATGCTCTTATTATTATAATTGCTTATTCAATAATGATCAGTGGTTTATGTATTGCTATTGCTAGTATGTCTGCATCTTTTAAAGAAGCTCAAAGTGCTTTAACTCCACTGACATTTATTGCTTTTTTCCCAGGTATGATTGTATTTATGATTGATATTAGTAATAATGCAATACTATCATTAATTCCATTTATTAACTTTAGTATGATATTTACTGATGTAACTAATAATAATTTAAATATTTTATATTTAATATTAATGTTCATATCAACAATTGTAATTATTACTATAGTTATAACTTATATTATAAGACAATATAAATCAGAAAAAATACTATTTAATGAATAAAGCAAGTCATTTTCGACTTGCTTTTTTAGTTGTTTTTTTAGTTGTTTTTTCTACTATTTCAATATGAGGATATGGTATTTCAATTCCTTCCTTAGGAAATCTATTTTTAATTATATAGTTTAATTTATACATATTTTCAAAAGCATCACCATTATCACTACCCCATACCCAGGCAGTTAAAACAACACCAGAATCATCAAGTTCCGACACTCGAACTTTAGGATACTCAACATCTTTATTTATTCCTTTAGGATTTGGATGATATAACTTTTCCAATTCTTCTTTTAATATAGAAATTGCTTTATCAACATCTGATTCATAGGAAATATTAAAATTTACCAATTTAACATTTTCATTATCACTATAATTAAAATTTTCAATTGTATAAGTATTCATTTCTGAGTTAGGAATAACTACTCTACGATTATTAATTGTTCTAATTACTGTATGACGCATTGTTATGTCTTCAACTGTTCCACTTACAGCTTTATCAACACATTCAATAAAATCTCCAACTTCATAAGGACTTCCAACAACTATTGCAATACTACCAAAGAAATTTTTCAAACTTTCTTGTGCAGCAAGGCCAATAACAACTGATCCAATACCTAGTCCAGAAAGTAGTGTTACTGAAAAGGAATTAAAAACATCAAATTCAAATAAGCATGTAAGAATAGCTACAGCATATATTACTATCTTTTTTATTCTTTTAATAAATAATAATAATGTAGTTATATTTTTCTTTCTTTTAATTCTAATTGTTTTATTAATAATTTTATCAATTGCTAAATTAATAATATAAGATATTACTAAAATAATAATTACTGCAATTATTTTATCTAAATAATTATCTAAAAATTTTTGCATTAAAAGCACTCTCCTTTTAAATAATTATAACAAGTAAAAAGTATTTAATCAATCTTAAATACTTTTTTTACAATTATACTTAACAAATAAGCAACAATTACCATTATTCCAACAGTAATTAAACTACTTGGATTTTTGAAGCTTTCAATAAGCCCTGTTCCAACTTCTCCCCAGAAATATACTAAAAATATTTTACTGATAAGTAATGATATAAAAAACTTTTTAAATTCCATTTTTACTAAACCTGCTGCAATATTCATCATAAAAGCAGGGGTAAATGGTATAGCCATAATGACTGTTATTTTAGGTAATGATAAATCTTTAAAATATTCAATACATCTATTTAATAAATCAATATCTTTTATCTTTTTTAAAACAAAATTACTCAAAAACTTCTTAACTAAAAAATAAGCCAAAATACATCCTAAAATTGTACATACCCAGGATATAATAAACCCAAGGAAATGTCCAAAAGCTAAATAATTAAGCGTTATGAAAACAAATAAAGGTAAAACCGGTATTATTGATTCAATTACTATTAATAGCGAACCAAATAATGGACCATAGACACCCAAAGCATCTATTGTATTCATTATTAAATCATAAAAATCTTTAAATAAATCTCCCATAAAAACCACTATTATTAGTATAATACAAAATAGAAAAAAATACTATCTATTTTAAGTTGCTTAGTGTATAACTTGTGTAACATCATAGCCAAAATACTCAAGCATAGCTACAACTTTTCTACTTAATACCCCTTTATTACAAATAATATAGTATTTATTATGTCTATCTAATAATACTTTGTGATTCATGAGTAGTTTATCAGCATAGACATTTTTACTATTAGGTGTTGGATTTAATTTATAATCTTCAGGATGCTGAACATCTATTAAAATTCCCATACTTGGGTTATATTCACTTAATTTAATCTTTTTCATATAATATCACAATGTATTATATGAAAAAAAATACCTAATGTTTAGGTATTATTCATCATCATCCCCGAAGAAATCATCAAAAAATTCATCATCACTTATTACGTTATCATCAATAACTTTACTATCTGAATCAACATTTATTATTGGTTTCTTTTCTTCAACTTTCGGTTCTACTTTTAGTTCTTCAACTGAATTATTTTCTATTGGTTTTATGATAGTATTATTACTATTTAAAGGGCTAAAAGGATTTTTATCTAGTCTTTCTTCAGCAATTGGTTCAACCTTTTTCTTAGGCATTGCTACTTCATCACTTAAACTAAATAATGGATTGTTACTGACTTGTTTCTTTTCAGCTTCCTTACGGTCTAATTCTTTAAACTTTTCATCTAAATCTTTAAGTAGAGAATCAATATCCATTCCTCCCATCGGAGGATTTTGTCTTTGGTTTTGATTAAAGCCACCGAAAGGATTTGGTTGGTTATTAGGTCTAAATGGGTTATTACCTCTGAATGGATTATCTCCCAAGTTAGCCATTCTCTTGCTCTTTTCTTCAGTTACAAATTTTTTCAAATCAAATATTTCAACTTTTCTTTGAACACGATTTGGATATGGTTCTTCAATTCGCTCAATTCCCCAATCCATTTTAAAGTCTGGTTCTAATTTAGTTCTAAATGGACTCATTCTAAGTCTAATAATTATGGCTTCAAATAACTTCATCTTTTGTAAATCTGTAATTGAAATTAAAGGTCTTGTTGCATTTTTATCTTTATCATCAGTAACTTTTACTTCACCACACATTTTAGAAATTTCTTCTAAGGCTTTCATTTCTGTAGAAATTAAGTATACTATATTACCACAGTTACCTTTGATAATTTCAGCAACATTATCACCATAAACATCATTAAGTTGGGCAAAATTTTGAATAATAAAGGTAAAACGAATATCTCTACTTCTAGCAGCTGATACCATAGCATCAACATCTTTAAGTGGCGGCATATTGGCAAATTCATCTAGAATAAAATTAGTTCTAACAGGAAGTTTACCACCATTTTCTTGGGCTGCATCAATTAAAGTTTCATAACATTGTTTAATAAATATTGTCATTAAACTATGATATGTTTTCTTTTCATCATGAATAATCATAAATATGGCAGTTTTACCATCACCAATAGTCCGCATATCAAAGTCGCTATAAGATAGCATTTCACTTAAAGCTTCTCCAGTAGAGAATTTTCTTATTTTTTGTCTAAATGTTGCAAGTTGTCCACCTTTTGTATCAGTTGGAGCATTAATTACTGATGAAGCAAAAATATACTCATTTGATGTTTCACCTTTCATATTAAAGTATTCTTTAATATAATTACTTGTAGCATATCTCTCTTCTCCAACAGTACTCATCGCATTAATACTATTTAAATTAACTTCTTCTTCCTTGGCGTCTTTAAATAATCCTAAAGCTAAACCAGAGAAATAGTCAGCTGATGATTTTTCCCAGAAATCAGATTCTGATTTATTAGAAGGATCATACAAAATATTTAGAGCAACGTCATCAAGAAGTTCAATGGCTTTATCTTGATTACCAGAGCGATAATATTTAAATGGAAGGGTTAATGGATTCCATGAATTACCACGTAATGGTTCACGAAAGTTTAAAACTATAATTTTATATCCCTTACTTTTTAAATAATTAGCACTATATTTATAAATTTCACCTTTAGGGTCAGTAATAATCATACTTTCGCCCTTTTTAGCGAGTAAATTAACCATTGGTTTAACTATTGTTTGAGTTTTACCACTACCGGTAGAACCAATTACTAAATTATGGTATTCACCATTATCAACAAACATTTCTTTACCATTATTTATAAGAGGTATTCCTGCAGCATCTAAAGTTTCACTTTGAGGAATTACTTTAACAACATCTGGTTGAGCTTTTATATCTTTTTCACTAGACCATTTAGAATAACCATCACTAGATTTTTCTTTTAATTTAATACCAATTCCATGACTACCTTTTTCTCTTTTAAAAATATAAGAAGATACACTAGCAAATATTGCAACAAGAGAAGCTATAAACATAATTAAAGTAAGCGGTAAATATTTACCAGTAAAAGCTTTAAAAGGAAGTAAACCATAAAATGTTCCATCTTGAGCAAGTGATGAAATATTTAAAACTGCAATAGCACATAAATAAAGTAGTAATACACAATAAATACAAAAAAGTATAAAATCTTTAGGTTCTACTTTAAATTTCATAATTACCTCCCTTTCTCTTAACTATTATACAACAAATAACCTATTTTTAACAAGAACATCTTATAATTTCTTACTTTTAATAACACTTATGATAATAATAACACAAACAAGTATGACAAATACTCCCCCAAAAACAAGGAGTTTGTTATCATTTACCCAATTACTAACATCTTCATTTTGTTCATTATCTGAATTACCTGGATTATTTTCTTCTGGTGATTCAGGTTCGGGATCAGGATCAGTTAAATGTAAAAATTTATAAGTAATATCTATATCTTTTAAATTAGATGGATTTAATTGCCATGTATAGGTATTACCACTAACTGTGTCGGCGTTATTACTTAAAATAACTGCGTCATTGTCAAAACTTAGATTAACTGTCAAAGATGTTAAATTATTGTTATTATTAAATATCATTGGACTTTTTAAAGAAATATAATAGTAATCTTCATCTTCAATATAGCCAATACCAACATCTTCAAAACTAGTTTCGATGCTTCTTGCTCTAGTTATATCTTCAAAATCATAAGTATAACGATAATTAAATAAATAGCCTGAAGTTGTTTCTTGATAAGTTTTGTCGTAGTAACTATAATTTTCATTACGGGTATATGGATCATAATACATAAATTCTTGATCTATGTATACGGGATATTCTTCTAAATAAGCACTATATAAACTTTCTTTTGTTGGATATATATTATCAACATTTGCATTTATAACAAAAGATTCTTCAAAAGTATCTTCAGTAATTTCTAAATTATAAGTTGCACTGCATCCTGTAAGAAAGAAAACTCCCAATAATAATATCATAACTTTAATTTTCATTTTGGCCTCCATATCTAGAATATAAACTTTCTAATCTACGACATTTATAGCTGGTATTACCATACGATTCATAATCAAGAATTACACCTCCATATCCGGTGTTAAGTCTTGAACCTGTTGATTCAGCAACAATATATCTTTTATTAGCTTCGTCAAGTCCAACTACTAACATTATATGTCCTTCATTAACTAAAACATCACCTGGAATACATACTGCTTGATTAGCATCTAGATTGACTGTATTATTAAAACTAGTGACTTGATAAGCTCCAGCATTACTAAGTTCATTAAAATTATTAAAACCAAAACCATTGGTAATTGCCCAATTTACAAAACCACTACAATCGAAACTTGTCCAGCGATAATTGGTTGTACAAGTTGAAGTGTTTCCATAAACTGTTGCATAATTATTACACCAATATTCTGTATCACTAGATTCAGTACCCCAATTTGGATTACCTCCAGAGTAGTAGTATTTTCCTCCCCATTGATATGGTAATTTTAACCCAGAATTAGCAAGAGAACCAATTAAAGTTACTGCTGAACCAACAACTGCTTCACGTGTTCCTACTCCTGCTCCTTCTACAACGGATTTTAAATATTCATTAAATTCAGCAATTGATGAACCTGAACTAGTTAAAAGTTCTTCAAATGATGTATTTGTTAAAAATTGTAGGCCTTGATACATTGGATCATCTGGATTTACAGTAAAATCGCCATTAAAGGTATATGTTTGATAGATTGATTTTATTTCAGAATCACTGCCATAAAAATATGTTAGAATTTCATCCCTATCCCAACCTTCTGAGGCTGACAGATAATAGACTCCATGTTGAGACATTCCTGAACCATGAGATTGGTATCTTGGATTATTTAAAAAAGCCTCACCAGACCATTTAGCGACATACTCATTAGCCCAAGCAACTGGTATTTCTAAAGGCTCACCAGTATCATAATCACCTTGACACATATAATAATAATTATCATCTTTTTCATCCCAACAAAAAGCATCATACATTGTTGAAAATATATCGTCATTACGAGTTAAAACTAATCCTTTAGTGTTTTGAACAGCTTCAAGTATTAACTCATTAGTAGTAGGTCTAAATACTTGAACTGTAGCATCACCTTTAATAGAACAATCATCAGAGTTTTTAAGTCTATTTAGAGCATATGTACGAGCTGCAACAGCAAAAACTTCATAAGTAGTTAAATCTTCCATCATTCCCACTTCTGATGCAACCACACCAGCAACATATTCTTCTAGAGGATATGTTCCATCATTTCCAGATGGTGTATCATAAACGTAAATTTCTTCACAAACGTTATCTAGCGCTATATATTCATAGCCATAAAGACCTATGTGACTGTAGACGTATTGTTCTTCAGATGAACCTCCACCAAGGATTACAATTAACAGAATGAAAAGAAGTACTACTCCTCCTCCAATTAATAAAATCCAAGGATTTCCTGCAATAAAAGCTCCTATTTTAGCTAAATTTTTAGTTTTCTTTGCTGTTTCTAAAGCTTTTTTACTTTTTTCTAATGCACTTGCTGCTTTACTTACATTTTGAGCAGCTTTTTGTAATTTACTTTGTTGATTATTAGCATCTTCAATATTTTCGGATGAATCTATTTCTTCATTTTCTAAATTATCTTCGTTTTCTTCTAATTCATCCTCTGTTTCATTAATATTTGTTTCCTCTTCTTCATCTTCATATTGATTAATATTTTGATTAATTCTTTCTAATTTTTTTCTATTTATTTCTTCTGGATCATATAATAATTTATTGTTTTTGTTTCCATTCACTTACCTAAAACCCTCCGCCTGAACCAAAGGAATCTAATTCTTCTTGAGTAAGAATTACTCTTATTTGCATACGTTTATTACCACAAACAAATAATCCTTCACCTTGGTCATAATATTTTATAGCATTTTTTTCTGCTTCATTTAAATCTATTAATTTTGCTAAATCTTCAACCGCTTGTTTTCTTAGTTGCATAACCAAATAGTAAGCAGCATTATCAAATATTGCTTTACCATGAGTTATTATATTTGGTGCTGCAAAGTCTGTTGGTTGTTGAGTAATAATAATTGTACCAGTATTATACTTACGACTTCTTCTTTGCATTTGAGCTAAGAATTCAGCCCCAAGTTCATTGTGGCCCGCAAGTAATACGTGAGCTTCATCAACCATCATAACAGTATTAATATCTTTATCAAGACATAAGCCCCAAGCATATTTTAGTATATTAAAGAATAAGGCATTTTTAATATTATCATCACTATTCATAAGTTCTTTTATATTAAATACAATAAAATCACTTTCAATTGATAATGTTGTATGTCCATCAAAATAATATTTTAATTCATTAACAAGTGGTCTAATTTTAAGTTCAAGGCGCTCCATAACATCACGTTCATGAGTTGCATCAGTCATAGATAAAAGTCTTCCCTTAATTGTTGCATAAACATCATCAAATGTTGGAAAATCTTCACTAGTTAATTTAGTAAAATCTGTATCATAATCTATTTTATATCTTTTATAAGTATCTTGTAATACTTCACTAAACATAGCCAAAACATCTTCTTCAATTGAAGGAGAATAATACTTCATAAAAGCTTTTACTTGTTGTAATGTTCTTGTTAAAACTGTATAACCAAGACCTTGAGCAATTTCTTCTTCATCAGCATCAATTACTATTTCAAGAGGATTAATCATACCAAATTCTCCACCTTTTCCAAGGTCAATGAAATCTCCCCCGAAAGAATTGGTCATTTCTTCAAGTTCACCTTCAGGATCTACACAAACAATTTTAAAACCATTTCTAATATGGGTTCTTAATAATAATTTAGCAGCAGTTGATTTACCAGATCCAGATGTACCAAGTAAAATCATATTGGCATTATTTCTATTATTTTCTTTTTGAGTTTGATACAAGAATTGATTAAATAGAATTACTCCTCCAGATTCATCCATACCAAAAAGAGTGGAACTTCCAGGGTCTTTGATACTATCAAAAACAAATGGATACATTGCTGCAATAGTAACAGATGGTATTGGTGTTCCAATTCTATTTTCAATATCTTGTGGTGGGAATATTGGTAAAATTGATTTTAATGCTTTTTCTTGTTCAAACATTAAAGCAACTGCCCGCATTCCCATGGCATCCAAATAACTGCGAACTTGAATCTTTTTAAGTTCTAATTCCTCTTTATTATCAGCAGTAATCATTAAATGCATTTGAAAATCAAATATTCTAGCTTGGGTTGCTGCAAGCATTTGAATAAATTGTTCAAGAGATTCATAATCTTGTCTAATTTTTTCTTGCATTGTTTGATCACGTTCAGATTGATATCTTACTTTTAAATCTGCAATTTCTTTATTAAGCATTTTTTGTAAAACTGAAAATTGAATAGGAATATGTTTAATTGCAAGTTTTACTCCACCAATATTGGTAATTCCCGCAAGATAACCAGGTGCAATGCTTCTTGGAAAAGCAATAATAGTCATAATTGTAGAATATTTTCCACCAATTACAAATTCTGTAGGTTTAAACTCCATTCCTTTTGGAGCTATTTCACTTTTTAATTTTGTCATATTACATCACCGCCCCAAAGTTTGTGGTTTCTCCACCATTTAAGAAATTGTCTAAAACCATTCTTAGATCATTATTAGAAGTTTGTGCTGATTGTAATCCCGCAGAAGCTAAGCCACTAATAAGATTATGTAGTTTCTTTTGAACAATTTCTATTCTTTTTTCTTTAAATAAAATATAATATTCAGTATCTACAACACTAGAATCTCTGCTAGTAAATAAATTTGCTTTATTAATATCTTGCATAATCAATCTTCTTTGAGCATTATTTGTAGCATTATTATACATAAGTTGTAATTGGGATACATAAACATCAATATCTACTGGACGTTCAGCTATAAGTAACCAAAATTCATAATCAATACTATTATAAAAATTCCTTAAATTATAAATAACATTATTTTGACTACCAGTATCCATAATGAATATGTTACGAGGAGCTATTTTTACTCCAGTAACATATTCACCTGTATCAAGTTGAATCATTCCATTTGCTATTTGTTTAATAGGTAACCAATCTTCTGAAAAGTTTCCACTAATTTGTTTTTCATTCATCTTCTCGTTCATATCTCACACACCAACCTCTCCAATAATATCTTTTCGGATTTACTATATAATTAACGACATTTAATATGAATTGTAATACATTATGATAATGAGGAACTGGCATAACTAATAATCCAGTAATAAGAGCCGGAAGTAAAATGATAATCATTTCTCCAGCAGATGCATCTCTAATTAACATAAGTAAAAGTAATGAAAGACCACACCCAGTTAAGAATAAGCCTAAATCAAGCCCAGTAAAATATCCTAAAATCAATTGTGATTTTTTAGAATTTGCTGGAATTAAATAACTATTCATATTAATTCACCCTTTCTATTGTTTTTTCTCTTTAGCCTTTTCTGCTTTTTGACGTTCTAATTTTGAAATTTCAGCATTGTTTTGAGCTTTTTTAAGATCAAGTCTATCTCCAATATCTTTTAATGGGCCACCAGAAACACTTAAATCACCCATAACATTATCTTTTGTAAACCCACTGTTTTTAACATAATCTTTATCTAGATTACGCGATAAAGTAACTTTTAAAGCTTGTGCTTCTGCATTTGCTTCTGCTAGTTTAGCCTTAACTCCAGTATCAGATATTGCTTCATATTGACTTTGTGATAACGTGGCATTTTGTAAAGCTTGTGAGAAATTGAAGCGATATTCGTCATATGCTTGTTGAGCTTGAGAAACAGAAATCGCATTTCCATTAGCGTCTCTTAATGTACCTGCTCGTGCATTTTGAATATCCAACATTTTTTGTCTTAATTCAGTTGCAGAATATCCACCATATGAAAAACTAGAACTTGCTTTATTTGCTTCACCATCAATAACTCCTTCTACAGAAGTTCTGACAGCTTTCTTTCTTGCATTTATATCATCAATAATTTTATTATCTGCTTTAAATCCTTCAACATCATAAATTCCTGCCCACTCTTTAGCTGTATCAACAAAGTCTGTAACTCTACCTGTAAATGTATTCTTATCGTTAGCCTTATATCTTTCGGCTTTGGCATCTCTTACTACTCTAGCAGTTACTGCTGCAGTAGCACCCGCAGTAGCTGCTCCTGCCATATCTTTAAAGTTTTTGGCTTTTAGCCCAGCCTTACCACTACGAACTGCTCCAGACGTCACACCAGCAACAGTCGAAGTAACTGCGCCACCTACAGCTTTTGTCCTAGCCCAAACACCTTGACCTTTAGTATCTTTAAAATTTTTATATCCAGCTACAGCATTTCTGGCTCCAGCAGTAAGTCCACCACCTGCTACAGCACCAGCTGTAAGCGCTCCACCCATAGCAAGTTTATCCATTAATCCTAGCTTCATTCCACCAGTATCTAATTTAAATAAATCACCTATTAATTTTGGAGCTTGTTTCATAAAGATAATAACTGCCATAATTAATAGTGCTTGAATAATCAATCTTTGAACAAATCCAATATTACCCAATTGTGAATTTATATTTGGAGCGCCGGTTCCAGTCATATAATCAACAACTAAATCTATCAAAAATACACTTAATGCCATAATAAATATTCGGATGAAAACCTCAAGATAAATACTTACTATTTGTTTTACCCATGTATTAAACGTATCTTTAAATTTACCACCAGGTAATATTCGACAAATTACTGGTATTGGAGCAATCAATTGATAAAAAGCAAGTTTAATTACTCTAACTGCCATATCAAAACAAAAATTCAATAAAACATACAAAATAAATATACCAGCAACTGTTGAAACAATAAGAGTATATGAAGCCTCATTTTCAGCAACTGCATCACTAAATTGTGTATAATTTCTAAAAGAAGCTTCACCAGATAAAATGCTTGAATCCAATTGAGCTAAAGATATTTCTTCATTACCCCATGATGGTGGCCAATACCATTTCCCACCATTACTTAAAACTTTTTCTTTACATGCATTTAAATCGGTAGTGCTACCACCATCTTCCGACGAGCAAAATTCTTCGCTTGGATAAAAAAAGGCTGAAAATGTATAAAATGCTGTTTCTCGACCAGGTTCCACAGTAACAGCAGTAGACGTACTATCGGTTTCTCCATCGCTTAAAATAAAATCATAAATCGTATTACTTGTCAAAACAGCATGTTGAAAATTCATAGCAAATTCAAATACTGTTGGTAATACAACTATTATTGCCAACGATATAATTACATTAGGAATTAATTTATTAATAGATTGTTCTCCTTTAGCATAATCATCAGGATTAATAACGGCTTTAAGCAAACTATATGCTAAAGCAAACATCATAACTAATCCTAATATTACATATAATTTAGTTGTAATTTTATCGTATGTTGTATCACTAAATATGTTTATATCTGCTAACGCATAAAATATTTCATAGATATAACAGATAAAATCGTAAATAACACCATCTATTAAAAGCAAAACACTATAAATAATACTCATCTTACTTCACCTCAATCATACTTGATATAACTGTTTCATTTATTTGAAATAAATCAAGTAAAAAGTCTATAACAATTGGTAAAAAGAATATTATTACACAATATATGAACCTTTTCACGGTAGTACTACCTGCCTTTTTTAAAGCATCTTTATCATTAGACACAATTGCCTTAAAAAAGTCTGCAATACTAAAACCTAGCAAACACATAATTGCTGCATATTTAATTATTTCTATAACCCAATTAACATAATATATTGGTTGTTCTGGATCATCTTCATCATCACCTAAGAAACCACCATAATCTGCAAATGAATGTATTTCAGCTGTCGCTACATCTGTTTCTACATTTAAAGTGCTTGCACTTGCATTTAACTTAAATGAAAAAAGAGCCATAATGATAGCACTAAAAACAAAAATATATTTAGTTATTTTATTTTTCAATACTATCACTCCACTCTTTATAGTTCACAAAAAATGGCAGGGGCGGAGAGAATCGAACTCCCATCAAAAGTTTTGGAGACTCCTATGCTACCATTATACCACGCCCCTATACGTGAACTAGCAATAAAATTATAACATATTTACATATGTTTTTACAATAATTTTTGATTAACTTTGTTTTATTTTATATATTTATTTTCTAATATTGTTAAATTATTTGGAAAAGTACCTAATTGTTGCATTGTATTCATAAGTACTGTATCTACTTTATTTTGTATTTCAGTTAATATTTGTTCATTATAATCTGTTTTCTGATTTAATAAATTCTCTACTAAAGAATTTCTAAATATGCTAGTACTAAGTTCATTTAAATCTTTTTTTAGAATTAACGCTTTTCAATTCCATTTTCCTTGTTTGATCTGCAAAATATGTTTGTGCTAAAGCTACTTCTTTAATTTGGGGATTAGCATTTTGAATAATTAACAAACATGCAAATCTACTTAATTTATAATCAACATTATTATTGTTTTTATAAATAATAAAATGATTATTTATTTGATTATCGCTTTTTAAACAAGCAGTTTGAGCTTTTTTTATTACAGCAGCAAAACTACTCCATCTTTTGTATCCCAAATTTTTTTGTAATTCACGAGCAAACCAATATTCATTTTTTTCATCAATATGTTTAATACCTTCAAAACAATTCATTTTTCCTCCATTATAAATCTACTATTTGATAACTTAAGAATATAATACCAAATAAAAAGCGTTTCTTCAACAATAATATTTACACAAATTCAATTTCAGCATAAAATACCATAGGTGATTTTTCATGATTATTAGTTATACTGATACCGAAAGAGATTTATTAGCTAGAATAATGCGCGCTGAGGCATTATCGGAAGGTGATCTTGGAATGCTTATGGTTGGTAATGTTGTTGTTAATAGAGTTTTAGCAGATTGTCTAACTTTTAAAAATATTGATAGTGTATATGATGCTATTTATCAACCCAATCAATTTGTAGGAACTAATTCTTCTTTATTTAATGCATCTCCCACTACTACAGAAAGAAGATTAGCTGAGCGAATTTTAAGAGGAGAATATTATTATCCTGCAACAAATGCCTTATGGTTTTATGCCCCATCTGGTAACAGTAGTTGCAAAACAACATGGTATGATCAAGCTCTAGCAGGTCGTTATAAAGGCCATTGTTTTTATAATCCTGATCCAGGAGTATGCCAAGAAATACATTAAACTTTTAATTTTTGAATATTTAGGGTATAATAATACAGAAAGGATTATTAATATGCTAAATATTTTTATTTTATTATTTTTTATATATTCTTTTGTAGGTTGGATATTAGAAGAAATATATGCATTTTATATCCACAAAAAATTTATCAATAGAGGATTTTTAATGGGACCATTATGTCCTTTATATGGAGTAGGTTGTCTTGCTTTAACTTTTGTTTTGCATAGATTTAGTAATAATATACTTTTATTATTTATTTTATCTATGCTTATTTGTTCTGTGATTGAATATTTAATTAGTTATTTACTTGAAAAATTATTTAGTTTAAGATGGTGGGATTATTCTAATATGAAATTTAATATTAATGGACGAATATGTTTAGAAACAACTATTCTTTTTGGTATTATTGGTATTTTAGTTGTTAAATATATTAATCCCTTTTTAATTAATATACTCACTGATATCAATATAAAAACAGTAAATATAATAACACTTATATTAGTTATTATATTTACTGCTGACTTAATAATATCTTCTTATTTAACTTTAAAAATTAAAGAAAAAAATCCAAAAGTTGATGCAACTGAATATATTAAGAAATATATTCACGAAAATATAAAGAATATATTTTCATGATTCTATTGGTTTATATTCTATTATTTCCACATTTTTCTTTAACTCTGTAATTAAATCATTTAACAAAGTATTATTTATATAAACGCTAGAATCATTTAACCATATCATATACGCATTTAATAATTGTTTATCATTTATTATTCCCCTATTATTTAAATCTTGTATATACCAAATTGCTCCATATACAGGTATTTTTTCATTTATACTTTTTTTGAGTTTCCAGTCCCCAGTTAATAATGCATAACCATTATCTCTTGCAGCGATATAACTATAATAATCAAATATACTATTACGAGTATTAGCTAAATATAATTGTTGAGCTTCAGCGACTTGTTCTTCATTCAATGTAATTTGTTTTATTTTTTCTACACTTTTTGATGCAATATTTTTTTTGCATTCATATTCTTCATAAAATACCAAATCAACAATCCGAATTCTTTTATCTTTTACTAATTCATCTAAAAGATTTGCTTTTTCTAAATGAATGATAACATTAACATCAGTTACCAAAATATAATCTGTTGTATTCATTAGTTGATACCCCCAAATATTTAATTGCTTCTTTTTTGCTTATTATATTTTCTGACTCTAATCTAAATATTATCTTTTTTTCTTTTAATGGATGTTCTTCAACAAATTTAAGTTGTTCTTTTTTTAAACCTTTTTTTGATAACTGAATAAATAAATTTCTTTTTTTAAATTCATCTATTATCCCAAGATAATAAAGTCGCATTATAACAGCATTTAATGAAACTTTATAAGTAGTAGCTAGCATAAATATATCATTAAGAGAAATATTTTTTATTAATTTATTTCTTCCTATAGCTAAATCACTTTTTATACTAAATTGTGGCATCAACAAACATGATGCAAAATAATTACAATATTTTTCTTTATCTTTCTGACTTAAATCTTCCTTAAAATTCAATATTAAATGTCCTAATTCATGAGCTAATGTAAATCTATTTCGTTCATATCCTTTAGAAGATAAAATTATGAACGAACAATCATTTACCTTGCCACTAAAACCATCAAAATTTTCTGAGAAATTTACTTCTAATATTAAAAAACCATTATTTTCTAATTTATCAGTTAAATTATCAAGTGGTCCATTTTCAGAAACTCCAAGTAGTTTTCTAACCTTTAGAGCAATTTCTTCAATTTCACTATAATTAGATACATTAAATTTCCATTTTTTATCAAAAGAAACTAATTCATCCGCCAAATTTAATATTTCTATATATTTAGATATTTCATCTTTGCATAATAATTGTAATCCTTCAAGTTGCTTTTTACTTAATTGAGAATTTTTTCTATAATTGCCAAATTCTATTTTAACTATTGGATAACTATATACCAAATCAGATATATTTACTTTTAATATTTTAGCTATTTCAATTAATCTAGTAGAATTAGGAGTCATAGTATCATCCTCATATTTTTTAATAGTTTGATGTGACACTCCTAAAAGATTCGCAAGATCTCGCATGGATAATCCATTTAATAACCTATATTTTTTTATATTATTTCCTAGCATAAATGCCTCCTTGTTTACATTATACAAAATAATTATATTTTTGTAAACAATAAATTTTATGTTCTCTCTTTTTTTCTGCAGAATTCTCTGTGCTCTAATTAATGCTAGTAATATCAGAGAAATACAATTATAGTTCTCTGCAGTGCTCTGTGCATTTCTCTGCAGAGTTTAAATAAAATAAAAAAGAAAATTATTTACATAACTTTCTTTCTCAAGATTACGAACAAGTATTATCTATATTTAGATAGTTCATGGTAACAATAATTTTTGACCAATTGATAATACAGTTGTTGATAAATTGTTTAATTTAGTGAGTTCCGCAACTGTAGTGCCAAATTCCTCAGCAATACTATATAAACTATCACCCTTTTTAACAGTATAAGTTACATTATCACTATTACTATTGCTATTTGGTATTTTTAGAGTTTGACCAATACTTAAAGTATTACTTGTTAAATTATTTAATGATTTTAATGCATCAACTGTGGTATTATATTTATTTGCAATCGCATAAAGGGTATCTCCTGATTTTACAGTGTAGGTATCAGTACTTGTAGCTGGTAGTTTTAAAACTTGGCCAATTGATAGTGTGTTACTAGTTAAGTTATTTAATGATTTTAACGTATCAACTGTTGTATTATATTTTTTGGCTATAGCATATAATGAATCTCCACTTTTAACAGTATAAGTATCAGTACTTATAGTACTACTACTTGGTAATTTTAAAACTTGACCAATAGACAAAGAGTCTGTCGTTAAATTGTTGATAGATTTCAAGTTATCAACAGTAGTATTAAATTTATTGGCTATACCATATAATGTATCACCTTTTTGAACTATATATTCATTTGTAGTAGCTTCAGATTCTTTGGTTGGAATAAGGAGATTTTGACCAATACTTAGTAGATTGCTTGTTAAATTATTAGCTTGTTTTAATTCATCTACTGTAATACCGTACTTTTTAGAAATACTCCATAGGGAATCTCCACTTTTAACTGTATAGTAATTAGAACCAGTCGGAGCAATATAAGTACCACCAGCATATTCTACAATTGCTTTAGTTACCGCTTCGGCAAGATCTTCCCAATTATTTTTAATTTGAGAAACATCATCACCAGTAGAATCTGCAAAGCCATATTCAACAATTACTGTTTCGTTATTGGGGGTATCACGCATTATATAATAATAATCTTTCGCGGGATTGCTAGGCAATCTTCTTTGATAATACTTTCTTACATTTTGACCAGCATTTTCTAATTCTTTAGCTATTTTAGCTGAAAAAGTATCATCATTACGAAGAGAATAAATTACCTCGGCACCATCACCTCCTGGGAAATTCAGTTGCCATTATTAAATAATTTTTTAAATATGTACACTTTCTAATGCTTTCTTAATAGCTTCTTCTCGTTCTATTTTTTGCTTTATCTCATTTTCTTTTTTTTGTTTCTCATAAGCTCTTCGTTTTTTCACTTCAATTGGATAATGTTGATTTGCATTATTTACCCACGATTTAAAATAATTTATTATTGTTTGTAAATCATTTAAATAACTAGGTGGAATATTTACCACTGCAATTTCATTTTGAAACCTAAATCTTTCTGGACCATAGCCTAACAACGAACCATAACTACCTTTTGTCATACATTCTACCCATTCTTGATTTACTTTTTTGTCTAAATATAAAAACAATATATTTGAAGTATCATCATACTTAAAGTTAATTAATTTCGGAGGTTCTAAAATTAGTATATCCTTTTCTTCACTTTCTTCTATCTTTATTTCTTTAAGTTTTTTTATTTCTTCCTCTTTTTCATATACTTTTATTGCAGACACAACATTAAACTCTATATCTTCTATAGAATCAAACCTATCATTAGGATTCTGTTTTGTCATTTTATCAATTATATTATCTAAAAATTTATATTTATCATTAATATCAGCAATTTTTTTATATGAACTACCAAATATTACTTTTTTAGTGAACATTTCATTAAAAATAAGTCCTAATGCATATATATCCGCTTTATGAGTAATTTTACTATGCTTATCCCTTTGTTCCGGAGCAGCATATTGGAAATTTGCTAATTTACTTCCTAACTGTGTTTCAACCTTTGTAAGTAAATCATCTTCAGAAAAATGGGCAATACCAAAATCAGTAATTATAGGAATATCTTCATCATTTAATAACACATTTTCTGGTTTAAGATCTCTATGTATTACACCTCGATTATGAAAAAATTTTACACCGTTTAATATACTCATGAACATTTTAATTATTTCATCTGGCGTATGTTCTTCGTTAATAAAATCTCTCAACGTTTTACAGTATAGTGGCATAATATAAAAAAGTTGAGTTTTATCCTCTGTAATTCCATTATCGATAATTTTTATTATATTTTCATGATTTGTTTTAATGCAAAAATTCATTTCATTTTTAAATCTTTTAATTTTTTCTTTCGATAAAGTTTTAGCCAATAATTTTAATGCAAATATTTCACCATCAGAATTTTGAATTTTATAAACTTCTGAGTTTCCACCATTTGCTATATGTTCTATTACTTTATATTCATCTAAATAATTTCCATATAATTTTGTACCTTTTCGCACAATATCAACTCCTTTGCAAATATAGTTAATATTATACTATAAATTTTTATTTTTCCCATGAAACAACTGGTACAATATCGTATTTAAAATATATAGTAATGTTTCTATCTTTATCAATAATTATTTTATCTATTAATGTATCTATTAATTCTTTTTTAGGTTTATTTAAATTCAATAATTTCTTTATCTTTTTAGTGTAGTCTGGTAAAACATTGACCTTATTTTTTATTTTATATTTTTTTATGTTTTCATTGTCTATCAAATCATTTATTTCTTTTAATTTAGTTTCAGACTCCTTAGCCAGTTCTTTATAAGTTTCAGCAGATATTACTCCATCACATCTATCATTATATAAAGTTGTAATTCTCTTAGTTATTTTTTCTTTTTCTATTTCCAAATTTTTGATAACATTGTCTATGTTATTAGTTTCCTTATAGACATTTTTAACAACTTCGTCATTTAATTGTTTCAAATCCAATTCTTTCATTAATTTAGAAACAGATTTGTTGATTTGTTCTAACACTTGTTCTTCTAAATAGTTATATGGATAAAAATGTGAATAGCATCTACCTCTAACTGGATCTCTTGAATATCTATTACAATTAACTGACCAATAATCTTGTTTTTTCCTATAAAGTACGGTAAGTCTATTTCCACATTCCTTACAAAACAACTTACCTTCTAGTAACCGTTTTTCTCTACCAGTTTTAATTTCATAGTTTCTTGTATTTCTTTTTCTTAAATTATTAACATAATCAAAAGTGTCTTTATCAACTAATGGTTCATGAGTGTTTTCTACTACTATCCATAATTTTTCATCCAATGTTATTTTCTTTTTTGATTTATAACTTACTTTAGTCTGAGTGTGCTGAACTAAATCTCCTGTATAAATTCTATTAATTAAAATCTTTTTTACTGTGGAAATATTCCAATTATCTCTATCAATTAATCTAGATGAATAATTAGTCTTTTTATAACCGCTAGGCGTAACTACATGTTCTTTATTAAGTCTATTTGCTATTTCAGTAGGTCCAATACCATCTGCTCGCCACTTAAATATTTTTTTAACAATTGGAGCAGTTTCTGGATTAGGAATTAGATGTCCTTTATCTTCTGGATCTCTCATATATCCATAGCATGGAAGACTTCCTACAAATTTACCACTTTTTCTTTTTTCGTTCAAAACATTTCTAATCTTAATAGAATTTTGTTTACTATAATAATCATTACAAGCAATTATAAATGTTGACGAATCATTACTAGCTTGATTTTTAAAACTATCAAAAGATTCTAATATAGAAATAAATCTTATATTATTCTCTGGAAAAAATGTTTCAATATAATAACCAGTCATAACATGATCACGACCAAGTCTTGATAAGTCTTTTACTATTACACAATTAATTTTTTTATTATTAATATCTTCTAACAAACTTTTAAATCCAGGCCTTTCAAAATCAGTTCCAGAAAATCCATCATCAACATATTCTTTAACTAAATTAAAATTATTATTTTTAACATAATTTCTTAATAATTCTTTTTGATTTATTACACTTTCACTATCAGATTCATATTTTTTGTCCTTATCTTCTTGAGATAATCTTATATAGATTCCAACATTGAAATCTAATCCATTTAAGTAAGTATTATTCATTCATTCCTCCAATCCTCTTACTTAATTGGGTATTTAGACAAATGAATGATAACATCATTAATGAATAATTGCAAATCATTAATTATTGTTTACTCCTTCTTCTTTCATTATCTCTTCGATTAAGTACTTCAAAATAAGATCTTTAAATGAAATTTTATTCAAATAGGCTCCTTTCATATTTAAACCACCTATTTAAATTTATGTTTAAATTAATCATTATTGATATTTTTTTCATACTTATATCCACTCCTTTCCTTAATTAATTTTGATTAAGTATGTTAATATTTAAAACTTATTTAAATATTTTAAATTTATATAATTAAATTTTTTATATTATATTTATTATATTATTGTAGACACAAAGTACCATTGAAAAAGAAAAACATGTACATTGACTTAAATAACATTGTCTAAAGTTATAATATTTTTGGCTATTTAATAATATATATTTTTCTTTGAAATTTATGTTTAAATTCCATTTTAATATAACCTATGTCAGATAATTCTTTTAATAATCTTGAAATAGTTCTATTACTTGTATTTAACTTTTCAGCTAAATAATCATTTCCAGCAAAACAATATCCTTCTTGTTGTACTAACATTATTAATAAGCTAAATAAAACTTTAGAACTAGGTTTAAGATTTTTATCTGTTATTACTGCTAATGGTACTTTTATATATTGTTCATAATCCATTTATAATACCTCCTTTCTAACTAGGATGACTTTTCCTTCAAAAATATCAAATTATAAATTAGGAGCATAAGAAGATGGCACCATAAACTAAAAAATTCCTTATAAGCTAAGGAAATTTAATGGTGCCATTCTTATTTTGTACTTACGAAATTAATCCTACTATATAGGTTGATATTAAGGATCATCAGTAGTTTTATTATTATTTCATAAGATAATAAATATCTTATATACCATCCTACTTTTAAAAAATACAAAAAAATGATAGGATGGTAGACTTTGTTATCAAAATTTGTGCACAAAAAAATCTCAGCTATTGAACTGAGATATAGATAACAAAAAAATGAAATAATATAGACATAGTTCTCACCAGCTAATTATTTCATTTTACTATATTTTACCACTTGACCAATAGAAGTCAATGACTAAGCGATGCAAAAAAATGCTTTTTTGTGCCAATCCATGCTATTTATATTTTCATCATTTTATCTAAATATTTTGCAGGTATTTTATGTTTTAATTTCCAAACAATTCCAACTGGTTTTGATCCACTATGAGATACATATTCAGCCTCACCTAAATAAATATATGGACTTGCTTGATTATTTTCTTTTCTATTGATTCTTACAAATAAACTTACTCTACCATTTGAATTAATATACCTATTTAAAGTGTCACTTCCATCTGCTACAGAGTTCTGAGTTTGCCAATGAAACAACTCATCATTTATTGCATAATCTTCATAGGCAATCGATTCACCAAAATGACTAGATTCTTTATTTATTGTAACTAAGAATATATCATGATTTTGTTCTTTTAAATACCATACTCCTTGTAACATTGGCCCTGCATATTTTTCATTAAATACACCTAAGCCTGAATATAATTGAGCTTGTGAATAAACACCATATACTTCTAAAGGACAATCAAAATTTAAATCATTTTTTATAGGTAAAACTTCTAATGAATTATAAAGATAATTACATATTTCGTTTATTTCATATTTTAAACATTCTGAGTTTTTAACAAATTCTAAGGCTTCAATTATATTTTTGAATCCTTCCTTTTCCGGTAGTTTATTAAATAACGTATAATATGTCATTGTATCTAGCAACTCATTATGATTAATATTTTCATCATTTAATAACGCTTTAATATAATTTATAAATTTTGGAGAATTAATTGTTAATAAATTTTTTAATCTACCAACGATAGCATTTTCTATCGAATTTTTTTCAGCAAAACATTTAATTCCTGCCTCTGTTAACAATCTATAAAAAGACACATCTTTTTTATAAATATCATTAATATTTAATTTATAATGATTAACAAAATTATATAAAGTTAATTCTTTATGTGTTGTTTCTTCAAATTTTTGCAACATTTCAATTATAACTTGTCTATTACTTGTATTAGCTTTAATATTAGATAAAATATACTCCTCAGCTACTCTTTCTAAAGCAATTGAGCAGCCTACTGGTAACATTGGAAATCCATTATTAATAGAGTCTTTAACACTAACTCCTTCAATTCCAATTAAAGCTTTAAATTTATCAGCATAATTAAAATGCTTATTACATTCACCAATAAAATCTAAAACAATTAAATAATCTTTATTAATATGTTTTCTAAGTCCTCTACCTAATTGTTGTAAGAAAATTGTTAATGAATCTGTAGGTCTTAATAATAATTCGACATTTACACATGGAATATCTACACCTTCATTATATAAGTCCACAGTAAAAATAAATTTAATCTTACCAGATTCAAGGTCTTTTATAGCATTATTTCTCAAATTACTATCTGAATTACCAGTTAAACATATTGATGGAATATTGTTTTCGTTGAATTTATTAGCCATATACTCAGCATGATTAATTGAAGAACAAAATCCTAGTCCATGTACTTTATTTATATCATCAATATATTTAAATAAATTTTCAATAATGGTATTAACTCTTACATTAGCACTTGTTTCATCTTCCACAAATAGTTTATCTAAATCACTATTATTATAACCAAATGATGACCATCTCACATTACTTAAATCAGTAGGATCAGTAATTCCATAATATTGAAATGGAACTAATAATTTGTTATTTATTGCTTCAGGTAATCTCATTTCAGCAGCAATAGTATTACAGAAAAATTCTGTTATATCTTGCCCATCCATTCTTTCTGGCGTTGCAGTTAAACCTAATAATAACTTTGGATTAAAATAATTTAAAAAATTAGTATAAGTTTTGGCCGCACCATGATGTATTTCATCGGCAACTATATAATCATAATAATCAGAATCAACTTGTTTCATTATATTTTCTAAACCTAATGGTGTTGTAAATAATCTATTTATATTTTCAGGTTTATAATTACCTACATATAATTCTCCAAAATTAGCGTCTTTTAAAATTTGTCTAAACGTATCACAACTCTTTTTCAAAATTTCTTGTCTATGTACTACATATAAAAATCTAGCATTAGGATTCTTTTCTAAAAAGTTTTTAAAATCAAATGCGGCAAGTACAGTTTTACCCACACCAGTGGCAGCTACAACTAAATTTCTATTTCGATGATAAATTTCTCTTTCAACCTCTAATTTTTCCAATATTTGTTCTTGATAATCATATGGTTTATAAGTCATTAAATTTTGATAAACATTAACTTGTTCTGTCTTATATGATAATGCCTCTTTTAGTTTGATTTTATCTTCTTCTGTATTATTTAAAGTTTTATATTCATATGAATTCCAATATGTTTCAAATTCAGAAATAACATTTTGAAAAATTTGTGGTGAATTTTTTTCAGTTAACTTAACATTCCACTCATCACCATAAACTAAGGCTGATCTAGATAAATTAGATGAACCAATATAGAATGTAGAAAAACCATTGTTTCTTTTAAAAATATATGCTTTTGCATGTAATCTTTGATTTTCAGTTTCATATGAAATTTTTATGGAAGTATTAGGTAATTCTAACAATTTTTCAATTGCTTTATATTCTGTTGCTTTAGTATAAGTTGTAGAAATAACTCTTAACTTTTTACCTTTAGCAGTAAATTCCTTTAAATCTTCATAAATAGGCATTAATCCAGTCATTCTTATAAAAGATACTAATAGCATCACTTCGTCAGATGAGGCTATTTCTTTTCTTAACTCTGATAATAAAGAAATTTCTTTAGAACTATTTGTAAACAAAGTTGGTTCTACTAATGAAGTAACTGGCCTAACAATATTTTTACCATCAAATGAATTATTATTTAATTTTTTAAATGCATATTCTAAAACTTCTGCATCCATAGATAAATCTAAGTCTTTATACTCATCAAAATCTAATTTTGTTCTTAATAAATCCAAAATTTCATTACAAATTTCTATTTCTTTTAACACTCTTTCGCTATCTTCTACATCTACATTTTTTTCTTGAATACAATCCAAAGCTTTTCTTGTTACTTCTTTTAAATATTCTGTTATTAAATTCTTAGCATTTTCCGGAGATTTTAAAATCGTGTTAGTTTTATAAAAGAATTCTGAATTATTTAATTTACTTTTTAATTCATTATTTAAAAGTTGTTCATAAATACCATCTTTCATTATTTCACCTTCTTTACATACTCTGCTAAAGGAATATCAGCAGGAGCTAAATCATATTCTAATAATTCTTCTTTATTTACCCATTTATACTCAGAATGATCATGTAGATTAAATTCACCAGATTCATAATCACATTTATATAATCTTAAATCAACAACTTTAGTTGGATACTCACAAATACTATTAATTACAAATTCTTTTGCTTTAATTATAAGTTCAAATTCTTCTTTTATTTCTCTTTCAATAGCGTTTATTTCATTTTCTTCTGGTTCTACTTTTCCACCCGGAAATTCCCACTTGCCAAAAACATTAGGATCTCCAGTAGAGCGTTTTGCTAATAAAACTTTATTATCATTTTCAATTAAAGCTGCTACTACTCTTATCATATATACCACCATAATTATATTTTAACATATTTTGCATCATTTTATTGTCATACCATTTTATAATTGTAATTTTTTTAATAACATTTCAAAATAATATATATATAATTCATTATGCGCTATTTTACTATTTATAATTTCTACATTACCTTTTAACGCATCTCTCAAATCACTAATATTCTTTAGTTCAACATCACCGACTGTTTCTTTTATTATTTTTATCAATGGTGAAATTATCCCCAAAGTATCAAATAATTCCTCATCATTTATCATAGAGGAATATTGATCTACTTGTTTAAATATTGAATTATTTAAAAGTATACTTTGTTCTCTATTTAATTGTTTTGTCTTTTCACAAAGCAACTTAATTATATTTACCCCTGGTATGTATGCATTAACTATATAATTATTAACCATGTAAAAACTATAACTATATAAATTATTAAGTTTTTCTCTTTTTTCTTCAACAGATAAATCTATACACTTTTTTTCTAAAAAATTTCTTCCATTATCAATTATATATTTTATTTTACTATTTTTGCTTGAGTTGCTCATATTTATCGCATCACATAAAATAGAAAAGTGGCTTAAAGGAAGCGTTCCTATACTTAAAGTTTTTTTATATTTTAATATAAATTCTTCAAATATAACTCGTCTGATTTCTCTACTGCAAAAAAAATCTGAATTTTTTATTTGTTTATTTAATAATTCTTCTATTTTATTTATTAATTTTGGGTATATATTATCAAAAAAATCAAATAATTTATCTACTTTTGAAAAAAAAGGTAAAAACAAAAATTTTATTTCATCTAAAGATAAGTTATAATTCTTGTATATTTCTTCTAATTTTCTTTGTTTTTCAAAATCTGAAAGTTGACCACTATTTATAATTTCATATTCATCTCTATTAGCCGATTCGTTAATCCATAAATTATTTAGATCTATATATCTATTTTCTTTTTTAAAGTCATCTTTTTTACCAAAATATGTAACTTTTCCAACTTTATATTTTCCTAGTCTACCAGCTCTACCGACAAGATTCCAAAATTCAAAATCAGATAAATCATTACTTCCAATTTTTTTTGAAGTAATGATTAATTTTTTTGTTGATGTATTTACACCTTCAAGTAATGTTGAAGTACTTAAAAGTAACATTGTATTATTACTATTATTATAGGAATTTATCACATATTCTTTTATAAATGATGGTAATTCATTATAATGAACACCTATACCATGTTCTATAGCTTTTAATACAGACCACTCATCAATCCATTTTTCATCGTATTCTTCACTTATATATTTAATAAAATCATTATTTGTTGTTACTGTATTATTTTGTATATATTTCTCTGCAAAATCTAGTAAATCCTTTTTATTCGAAAAATACATCATTGTCTTTTCATCTGATAATATATTATTTTTTACAGAATTTAAATCAAAACTATCCTGGTATGTAATATCTATTGCAATAGGAGAATAATCATATTTTAGTACCTCAAAATTTTCAATATCCGGTAAACTTATGGAATTTATAAAAGGTCCCAAAAATATATATTGTTTAGATAACTTTATTGCAGTTAAATAAGCGAGAGACATGCTATACATTCTATCACTATTACTTTCATTTTGTAATTTGTATATCTCATCAATTACTAACAAATCTATATCAAAAGCATCAGTTTTTATTTTACTGAAGTATTCAACAAATCTTTCATGAGTTAAAATAAGACAAAATTTCTCATATTTTTCTATTTTATTTGAATTAGAAATAATTTTATGTTCAGGAATACACAAAACTATTTTTTCTAAATATTCATTTCTTAATGCAATTGTTGGTAAAATAATTAAAATTTTATTAATTTTGTTTTTATTTATGTTTAAATATTCAAACACAGAGGCAGTTTTTCCAAAACTTGTTGGAGCACTAACTATTAAATTTTTTCCTTGATTTAATTTATTAAGTATTTCAACTTGAAAAGGATGAAGTACAAAATTATTGATTTTAGATTTGTTTTTTTCTCTATAATTTACAAATAGCGGGTCAACCTCATCAAGTTCATACAAATAAGGAGTTAAGGATAACTTATTCATTAATACCTGATAAGCTAGATTCTTTTTAACATCAGATTTATCAATTGTTTTTATAATCTCTTCCCTAAAATCTTCTTCATTAACATTGAATTTATCTACATTATTCATATTCAGTCATAACCTCCTCAACTTTTTTAATAAAATCATCTTTATTTTTTATAGGAAGAGTTACACAATAGATAGTTATATTTTTAAATTTTATCTTTTTTCTAAAATTTTTTATTTTTGTTGTTACAAAGTCGTAATCAAATTTATCACCATGCGCTATAAAATATACAATAGCTATATCAAATGCTAAATCTTCATTTTTTATTTTTAAAATAGACAGATTATCATTTATAGTTAATTTTCTACCAAATTTTGTTATTTCATGTACTATATCTAATTTACATCTGATGTCAGCTTCACGAAGTGCTATCAGTTTACATTCTTCATTCAATTTATAATCCATAAGGATTAGTTCGGCTGCATGTTGTTGAATTCCTAATTCTACTGAGTTAGTCAATTTTGACTCCCCAAAAAACATTGTATTTTCGTTAGCATTATAATGTAATGTATCTATGCCAAAAACTTTCATATTTGTATTAGTTGTTTGTGCTAATTTAGTTACAAAAACATCTGCTCCAAATCTATCTTCTATAATTTTAGAAAGTATTATTTCTGCAAGAACATCATATCCTGTAATATTATTATCCAAGTATGAATTAAATTTTACCTCCCAATCTTTTTGTTTAGTATCAATAATTACACCATTTGCTTTTGCTTTTAAGTCTTTACATAATCTCTTTTTAATTTTAGTTGGAACACAGTCTTTAATATATTCTTTTTTTAAATTTTTAATTAATGAAATAAGCTGTTTTATGGGAAATTCAACTTCAATTTGTCTAAATCTTTCTTCACTATAATTTGTAACATACCTATATAAATTTTTATCTTCAAATAAAGACTTAATTATTATTTTATTAAAATCTTCTTCGTTAATCTTAATATGTTTGTATTGTATGTGCGAAATATCTTCTTCAACTACTTCAAATTGATTTGAAAACATAAAACCACCTCACTTCAAAAAAAATAAGCAGTATCCATCTTAAAAAAGAATGATACTGCTATTCTTAACTATATTATACAGCAAAATTTGACAATTTTTAACATTTGAAGTGAAATATATTAAAATTTCTTTGTTTTATACCTTTATTCAAGTCAAAAACTTAATTTTAGTATAATTTATTAATAAATTTGTTTCGTTTAAATATAGCCGTCTAAATGCCCAATTAAATTATGTAATGGTAACTGAACTCTGCTCCACCAGCATTAATGTGATTAGATACAACTATTACATCTTCACCATTACCATAAAAACTTTGAATACGACCTGGCCTTGAATTACTATCAAGTGTTTCATCAGTAGTTCTAGACATTTCATTAGGTATTCCTAACTCATCTAATCTATTATGAATATATTCACTAATTTTTAAAGTATATTCTTTTTCGGTTATTCCATTTGCAATAGTTCCTGGATCATCGCCGCCATGCCCAGCATCAATCACCACTTTTTTTAACGCTCTATTATCCATGTTTATCACCTAGAATATTATATGAATATTTTAAATATTGGTTATATTGTGATTTGATTACATTTTAAAAACATCTAACAATATTCATCAATTATCTCATTTATTCTTTTATATGCTTTTGTATAGTCTTCATAAGTAGTTGGATCCTCACCAGGAACAGCTTCAAATCTATAAGCATATGATAATTTTCCATCATAAATGTCATATAAATCATTATATATATAGTTGCTTATTTCAGCATAAACTTGTAATTTGCCAATTATAGGATATTCCTTTTTTAAAGAAATCATAACTTTATCATGTTCTTTTTCAGCTATTTCCCATAATTTATCTTCTCTTAGCGAAGGATCAGTATTTTTAAAATCAAACCACAGATCATTAAAACCATTAGTCTTATAAAAATATTCTAAAAATTCAATTATAGATTCATAAATCTTTTTTACTGATATTAATTCAATTTCTGATAATTTTTTCATTTTATTATCTCCTTTCTTTTTACACAACAATATATTTTCCTGGCATCCAAAATAATTTGCTATAATTTTAACTATATCTAATCCATTTGGACTATAAGTTTTATAACGCCAACTATGAACTGTATCTCTTGATACATTAATTGTTTCTGCCAACTGTTCTTCCATATCTTTAACCTTTAATTTGTCCTTACTAAGTTTTTTATTAAATAATTCATTAAACATATCATGATTAAAAAAACAAAAGTCATCTTTATAATTATAAGGTTTATTCATTTAATCCTCCTTTCATATTAATAATAAAATAAAATAAAATACTAAAAAAATAAAGTTTGATTAAATCAAACTTCTATTGGTTTATAATCTATTAATTCTACCGATACACATTTATGTAATTCAGGACTAAATCTCTCATCTTCTAATGGTTTATTGTGAATATGGCCATGAACATTAATAAAACCAACAGGTATATCTCTATCTGGAATAGGGCGATGAGATAAAATTATCTTTTTATCTTCAATTAAAGTTCTAGTTGGAATAACTTCCAATCCATGAGTATTGTAATAATTAATAGATTTGCCATCATGATTACCACGGATTAAATATATTTTACCATTTAATTTACTAACTAAATTAGCAATATCACTATTTTTAAAAGCAAAATCTCCTAGATGATAAACTATATCGTCTTCTTTTACTACACTGTTCCAATACTTTATCAATTCTTCATCCATTTCTTCTACACTACTAAAAGGGCGATTACAATACTTAATTATATTAGTATGTCCAAAATGAGTATCTGCAATAAAATATGTTTTCATTAACCCTCCAGTTTACTATCTCCAGTTTCATAATCAATATTAATCCCAGGTTGTACATTATAAACAAATACATTAAACGATATTCCTTCACCATCATCTTCAAGAGAATATGCTTCCATCTGTACTCCTGTAGCAAGTAAATTATCACCTTCAAAATAAGGAGTAACTCTATAAAGTACATGGTTATTGGTTTCCTCCACATATGCCGCAACCTCCTGCTCAAATTGAAGCATAGTTGTTGCATTCATATATCTTGTACAAGTAATTAAATTTTCCGCATTAGCATTTTCTCCAGTTAGTTGATAACCAATTAAATGACATCGATTATATAAATATCCTCCACTTACAATTTCATATTTAACACTTTGCCAACCAGTGGGCTTTATACTACCAATACTACCTCTTTCTTCTGTAGGCATAGTATCCTTACTAACACTAGCAAAAGCTACTCCACATCTACCTAGATTATCTAGGGGACTATAATGTTCAAAAGATTCTAACTTTTTTTCTTCGTCAGTGAATGTTGGAATATTATTATTTAAATAAACATATCCTTCACCACTATACGCTGGAATATTTTCTAAACTATAGGATACATTAATGTTTTTATCATCTGTTAAATTAACATATTCTAAATGAACATAATAAATAAAATATCCCAGTAAAAAACAAAATATTAAACTTAATAATTTATTTAAATTTTTCTTTCTTTTTCTTCTTTTAGCCATAATACTACTCCATTATAATTATAACAAATTTGACAGTAATAAACAATTATGTTAAAATATTTATCAATCTGAAAGGGGGAAAAATATGTCTAATGATTTATATAAAGGCCAATGTGGCTCTTGCAAGAATTATTTAATTGACGATTTAAGAGGTGCTGATCGGGATGGATATGGCTGCAAATATCAAGGAAAAATATTTGGTTCACCATATTATAAAAGATTCCCATTTGATTATTCTTGTGGAGGTTATAAGAAGGATTATAATCGAAGCGATAAAGAAATTGATAAAGCCCTAAAAGCTCTAAATAGTCGTTATGGTTATAGGCCTGGTAAGTCCACATGGTGGTATATAGTTACATTTGTAGCTGATATGCTAAATACAGATATTGCTGATGAATGTTTTATAACTTTTGCAGAATTTAGAAGTGAAATTTTAGAAAGTAAAATCATAAAATATGCAGCATTCTTAGTAGAATATGATATGTATGGTAGATTAATTGCCAATTCTTTATATCAAGATGAACAAAAAGTTATAATAGCAGAAGAATTATTAACAAATTATATAATTCCAACATGCAATTTAATAAAAGATGAAAAATTTGATGAAGCATTAAGTATATATATAGAAATGATAGAAAAATTAAAAGAAATGTATAATATCACTACAATTAAAGATTATGATTTTTCAAATACTTTTAGTTTAGATGAAGAACAAATAAGTAGATTAACAAGATAAAAAGAAGACAAATTAGTCTTCTTTTAGTTTGCCAACATCAATCCATTCTTTATAATTAGAATACTCTTCTAATTCTGGAATAGTTAGCTTAATTGCACTACTTGCACTCCCACATGCCGGATAAACATAATCGAATCTTTTTAGAGATTCATCTAAATAAACGGTAATGCCATCATTTATAGCAAATGGACAAACACCCCCCATAGCATGACCAATAACACTTTCTAGCATATCTGCAGGAATCATTTTTGCTTTACAACTAAATTTTTGTTTATATTTAGAGTTATCAACTTTCGTATCTCCCGCTAAAACTATAAGTATTGGATTATCCCCAATAAAATATGACATAGTTTTAGCAATGTGTGCTTCATCACAACCAATAGCAAGTGCTGCATCATGAACAGTTGCACTAGATTCATTAAATTCTAATACATCTTTTTCGCGACCAAATTCTTTAAAATATTCTTTAACTTTATCAATTGCCATTATTTACCACTTCCTTTACTTCTGTCTTACATATTATATCATGAATTCCTAAATGCTTTTTACTAAATATCACAATTCCACCATTAATATAAAAGAAAATACCTGCTATAAATGTTAAAGTCATATCAATATATAAATATGTATTTGCATCAAAGATCCATAAAGATAATAAACTTAATACTTCAAATATAATGTTATATATAATTATACTACGAAGTAACATTTGCCATACTGTTACTTTTTCATTTTTACTTGTAACAGTAATATTAAATGCTTTTTTACCTAATGTTTGATTATGATTCCATTTTTGAAATCCGACAAAATATAATAAATAAATTACTATTGTACTAATTGAAACTGATACACTATATTTATCTAAATTATAATAAATGTCTTTAAATTCATTACTATTTACTAATTCTAAATCGCCATCTGCTATTTTTTCATACATAGTAGCATATTCATCATAAGCACTTACATAATTATCATAACTAGGGTTTAGAAATCTAATCCCGCTAACCATAGTAGAAAGTAAAATAATGAAAATGTAATCAATTGCATATGCACAAATTCTTCTAAATGTTAAACTATCCATATATCACCACATAAATATTGTACACTCATTCCAAGAAAAAAGCAAACTATTATGTAGTTTGCCGATTTGTTCCAAGAGTTACTTCAATATCTTTCGTATCACCATCACGGTAAACTGTTAGGGTTACAGTATCACCAACATTATGTTGATATAAATAATATCTTAAGTAAGCAGTGTTTGGAACTTCTTCTTTATCCATAGCAATTATAATATCATTAGCTTGTATTCCACCTTTTTCTGCTGGACCATCTTCACTTACTGATGTAACTATTACGCCGCTATCTAAACCAGAATTTCTAATCAAACCATAATATTGTGAGAAGTAAGCATCAGAGAAATCAAGCATTGATACTCCAAGATGTGGATAATCAGATACTTCACCATTCATAATTTCTTCTGCTTTAGCTATAGCATCTTCAATAGGAATAGCAAATCCCATACCTTCAATACCATCATTTATTAATTTTAGTGACGTAATACCTATAACTTCACCATTAGCATTACAAAGTGGTCCACCACTATTACCAGAATTTATAGCCGCATCTGTTTGTAAAGTCTTCATTATGTAATTTCCATTATCAAGTGATACTTCGACCATTCTATCTTTTCCAGAAATAATACCACGAGTTACAGTCCAAGAGTAAGCACTATCAAGTGGAGCACCAACTGCAAAAGCGGTATCTCCAATTCTTGTATCATCATTATTGCCAAGTTCTGCAACAGCATATTCTTCATCAGTTTCAATTGCTAATACTGCAATATCTTGATATTCATCAGAGCCAATTATTTCTGTTTCAACAACAGATCCATCAGTAAATGTAACAGTTACATGATTACCATCTTCTATAACATGATGATTAGTTAGTAAATAATATGTACCATCATCATGTCTAAAGACAAATCCTGTACCAGATGCCACATAAGTGTTATCATCATAAGTAGAAACAACTACTACAGCATCATAAACTTTAGCTACCGCTTCAGCTATACCAGTATCTGTAATAGTTACATTTCTTTCTTCTTTAGTTACTGATTCTGTTACAGTTATTGGGAAAAAGTATACCGCAGCATACATTATTAAACACCCTACAAAAAATACTATAATATATGATATTATTTTTTTTGTCCAATTATTTTTTTCTGAGCTTTGTTCATTATTTACTGGTTCTATATTATTTAAATTTTCATTCATTTTAATCCATCCTCACAATCTCTTTATAATTATTTGGAAATCCCATGGCATATAAAACTTTATCTATACGTATCACTTCAAGTTTTCCCTCCAAACGATCTATTTCATAGCTTATTTCATTCATAAATAAAGTAAAATCATCTTTATCTAATATAAATTTTAAAATAATAACTATAGCAAATAAATCATTTTTACCATATATGTATTCTCCATCAGATTTAGTTATATAAAGCATACGATGATACTTAGTATCTTCAATTGCTTTTTGAGTTTTGTTGTTATAACAAATATCTTCATGAGCACATAAATTACGATAATTTGCTAAGAGTGGTAAATACTCAATCATACTTAAAACATCTACTCCAAAAGCGTTAGCTATTTCTAACTGATCTTGATATTGTAATATCGTATATAATTCTCCAACAATTCCAAACGATAATACTTTAACAACAACCCATAAGGGAATATAGCCATAATTTATCAAATAGTGAGCTGTTGCGGCATGTTGTTTCCCATTAACACTAATTTGTCTTTTCATCTTTCTAATTAGATCATTAATTTGTTTTTTCTTTTTAGAGTCTTTAACAAAATTATTAGGGTTTAAATAATTGTTTTCTTTAAATCCATGATTTTTACTCATGACATACGCCAAAATACTTTTTAAATTATTTTCAACAATTAATATATTCTTGAAAATAATATTTCGTATTTGCCTATCAAAAGTAAACATTGCATAAAGTTCTCTAAATGTAGTACCATCTAAAAATCTTTTACTGTCACTTTCTAAAAAAAGATGCCTATATCCACTTAAAAAGAAATAGTTTTCCCGAAGCAATATTTTTCTAGTCTCATCAATATCTTCGATAACTAAGCCTTTATTCTTAAGTATGTCAATTTGTTCATCCAATGTTTTAAATGTTTTCGATTTCACACAGCATACCGCCTTTACTTTAAACATTATATCACAAACGACATAATAAATATACTATTCTTTGATGTCTTTCGTGTAAAAAAGTTGTGAAAAAAAAGTGAAGTGTATTTCCTTTTTAATAATAATTGATAATTTATGCCAAAAAGCACATAATTATTATCCACTAAATATTGTATCCCACTATATTTTAAATATTCTTCGTCTATAAAGCGGACTAATATTAAAAATCATTTATTATAGTATTTTACTATAGCATCAGCAATAACTTCTGCTATCTTTTTTTGATATTCATCAGTTACTAGCTTTTCTCTTTCATTAGTATTTGATAAAAATCCACATTCAATTAATACTCCAGGTTTTTCCAATCTTTGATACATATATGTAGATGAAGGTATCTCTTTTATTTCTCTATCGCTATCTAAATTAGCATTGATATATTCTTGAATCGTATTAGCTAAAGTTTCATTATCTTTATTATAAAAAACTTGGGCTCCATAATATTTGGTATTTGTTAAATAATTTAAATGAATTGATAAATACATATCTGTATATTTATTATTAATTATTTTTATTCGGTTATCAAAATCTGTTTTTTTGCGATGTTCTGCTCCATAACTTAAATCAGCATCACTATCTCTTGTCAAAACAACTGTTGCTCCATACTTACTTAAATATTTCTCTAAATATAAACAAATACTAAGATTAATATCTTTTTCATAAATACTACCATAACTAGTACCAGGATCTTTTCCGCCATGTCCGGCATCTAAAACTATTATTTTCCCTTGCAAAGGCAAATCTGCTTTAACAGGTATTTCATAAAGCAATAAAAAAACAATTATAAATGATAATAGTATTTTAAAATAATATTTCATATTAAAAAATATTCATTTATAATTTGTTTTATTAACTATTTATACTATTTGCAAAATTATTTAATGCTTTATAACTTCTTTTATCCTTCTTATACTAGTAATTATTAATAATAGTCCCATTACTATAAAAACTAATGAAAATAAGTAAACACTAGTATCATCGCTGCTATAATCACTTGGAAGTATATCTTCTGGATTATCAGGATTATACATAATACTTACTGAAGAACCAATATCTAGTAAGATATCATCATAATCATTTAAACTTGATTCATATACTGTATCATCTATAGTATATTCTAATACTTCAGAATTTAAATTACTATCATCATAAGTATAATTTATTACTGTAGCTGTTGTGTTAATGTAGTAATCTTCTGGAGACGAACCAAATAAACTAAAAACAAGTAAAAAAGCTCCTAGTAAGGTAAGTAATGTTCCTGCAATAATGTTAATAAAAGGATTACCAGGATTTTCATATCTATATCTATCTTTCACTAAATCACACCCTATTCATAATTAGAATAACATTTTATTTAAATAATGTCTATTAAAAACACTTGTTACCCAAAAAATAATGTTGAAAACTTACAAGTTATCAACATCTTTTTTAAATAAACTCCAAGGATATTTTTCTAAATTAGGCAAACAAGTAAAATCCATTATTTCATCTCTAACAGGATGTTTAAACTTTATGTTTACTGCCCACAGGGCAATTTGTTCACCAGAATGGGCATTATCATTATATTTTTGATCACCCCACAAAGGATATCCATGATAGGCAAATTGAGCTCTTATTTGATGTTTTCTGCCAGTTATTAAATTTATTTTAACTAAAGATAAATTTTGGGTACTAGCAATTACTTGGTATTTTAATTTAGATAGTTTTCCTGATGCATCAATACTAACTTTAAATTCATCATTTACAATATTATCAACAAATTCCCCACTGCCCTTTAGATTGCCGCAGACTACTGCTAGATAAGTTTTCTTGAAACTAGAATTACGAATCATTTCACTAAGTCTTGCTGCGGCTTTACTAGTTTTAGCTAGAACCATAACACCACCGACTGGTCTATCTAAGCGATGCACTAATCCCAGATAAACATTCCCCGGCTTATTATATTTTTCTTTGAGATATTTTTTAATTAAAGTTAACATATCTATATCTTTAGTAATATCTGCTTGCACTAATATATTTACGGGTTTAACAACAACAATTATATGATTATCTTCATATAATATTTTAATCTTGCCAAAGTCCATAAATACCACACGGTAAGACTAAACCATTTTTACTTATTGGTAGTCCTATTTCTCCACTATCTACCCTACCACCATAAACACTCGCAATAGTTAATTTTAAAATATTATATAAAACTGTACTAGATATACCAGTTGTATAAGCATTAATCAAGAAAAATAGTGGTTTATCACTTAAAAGCTTGCTACACTTGGCTACTAACTCCGGTAAATTATGTTCAAGCTTCCATAGTTCACCATTAGGTCCTCTTCCATAACTTGGTGGATCCATGACAATTGCATCATATTTATTACCCCGACGAATTTCTCTTTCAACAAATTTTAGGCAATCATCAACAAGAAATCTTATATTATTATCATGTAAGCCACATAAATCTCTATTTTCTTTAGCCCAAGCAACCATCCCTTTGGCGGCATCGACATGAACAACATCAGCTCCAGCCTTACTACAAGCAACAGTTGCTGCTCCCGTATAAGCAAATAAATTTAAGACTTTAATAGGTTTTTTTGCATTCCTTATTTTTTCCATCATAAAATCCCAATTGGTTGCTTGCTCCGGAAATAAGCCAGTATGTTTAAAATTAGTGGGACTAACTTTAAAAGTTAAATCTTTATATTTAATGGTCCAGTATTCTGGTAATTTATCATTGAATTCCCAATGACCTCCGCCATCTTTAAAACGAAAATATGTACCACTGACATTATCCCAAGCATCATCCTTATTTACTGGCCACATCGCCGATGGTTCTGGTCTTCTTAATATAATGCTACCCCATCGCTCTAATTTTTCGCCATCTCCAGCATCTAGACATTCATAATCAATCCATTCATTACTAAGTCGCATTTTAACCTCCATTTTTTAAATTTTATCCTTTTATTTTTTTTAAAAATTTATATAAATATGAAACATTAGTTGAATGATATACATCACTAAGCTCTTTTATAATATTCATATTTAATTTTTCTAATTCTTCTTCATCAATTCTTAAATCATACAACAATAAATTCTTCATTTGTTCTATATTTTTAACAGGACTTAATGTGTATAACTTATCACATAATGCTTTTTCTTTTGTTGCCAAATGAAAAGTATAACCATCTTCTTCTATTAAATCAACATAAAGAGGAAAAACTCTTTCTGGAACATCTCGATATATTAAAGTTCCAAATGGTGTATTATAAGTTTTTTTCTTGTTTTTATTAAATGTAGCACATGTAACAACAAAGGCTCTTTCTGGAATTAAATCATATAAATAAAGAGCAAAATCAAATGAGATATATGATGGTCCATAAATAAAATTAGCTAAATAATATGTCGGAGTATTAGGATTAGTTTCATACAATCCTTTTTTAATTTTAATTAATTTTCCATCTCTAACATCTCTTGCTAGTTTAGTATTTTTATTAGTATAACTAGTATACTTACTTTTTTGAATATACTAGAAACTACCATATTTCCTCCAGTAATTATCATTATAGAATAAATTCCGGAGGAAATCAAGCATTTTCATAAATTATGATAACAAAAAACTCCGATATATCGGAGTAAGATACTGTTATCTTTTTGAAAATTGTGGTGCTCTACGAGCTTTCTTAAGACCGTATTTCTTTCTTTCTTTAACTCTTGGGTCTCTAGTAATAAAGCCAGCATTTTTAAGAATATGTCTGTAGCTATCTTCTCTTGTTTGATCAGTATTAGCATCAAATTTTAATAATGCTCTAGTAATACCTAAACGAATAGCTCCAGTTTGACCTGAAAATCCACCACCAGAAACATTAACATCAATATCAAATCTATTTTCGTTTCCAGTTGCTACTAATGGTTGTTTTAAATCCATTACTAATGTTGCATAAGGCATGTAATCTTCTACTGCAACACCATTAACAGTAATATTACCAGTACCACCAGTAAGTCTAACTCTTGCAACACTTCTTTTTCTTCTTCCTGTTGCGGTCCATTCTTGTTTCTTAGCCATAAATCCTCCCTATTTAATTTCCAAAGCTACTGGCTTTTGAGCTTCATGTTTATGATCAGAACCACGGTAAACAAATAATTTTTTACCCATAGCTCTTCCAAGTCTTCCATGAGGAAGCATACCTTTAATAGCTCTTTCTACCATTTCTTCTGGATATTTTTCAATCATTTCTTTAGCTGTTCTTTCTCTTAGTCCTCCTGGATAACCTGAATGATTATAATATTTCTTATCTTCAAGTTTGTTTCCAGTTAAAACTACTTTATCAGCATTGACTACGATTACATAATCACCACAATCAACATGTGGAGTATATGTTGGTTTATTTTTACCACGTAGTACAGTTGCTACTTGAGTAGCCAAACGACCTAAAGTTTTGCCTGTAGCATCAACAACATACCAATTTCTTTCAACAGTTTCTTTTTTTTGCATAAATGTTTTCATAACTAATTCCTTTCATCATGCTCCTTATTTAATTTTCCCACGATTAAATAAATCACATAAATAAAATGTACCGATTTAAATTATATGAAAAAAAACGCCAAAAGTCAAATACTTTTAAGCATTTTCTTCTAAATCTGGTAAATTTATATTAAATTCATCTAAAATATGTGAATCTTTAATACTTTTATAGAATTCTGGTAATAAACTTCTAACAAGTTCTGGGTCATTGATTTCTTTTAGAGTTTCATCATCAGTTGTTCTACAAATAATTAAATCATCATTTTGATCCTTATTAATTAAACAATAAAAATTTTCATTATCCCTTCTAGATATTGCTGATACTACATATTCCTTATCATTATCAAGTGTTAATACATCAAGTAATTCTATTTTCATCTACTATGTCCCCTTTCTTCTTCATTTTCCATATTATACTTTTCAGGATTATTCAACATATCGATTTTTATTTCTTCTTTTAATCTTTCCACTTCGCTCTTTAGATTGGCTCTTTTAGCAACTTCATCAACAATCGTCTCAATATTCGACATAGTGTTTAGCCCACCTCCGAATGAAACAAACAATCCCAAAAGAGTACTTAATAAATCATTAGGATTTTGATTCATATGTACTACACCATATGCTACTAATAATATACTAAATCCCCCCCAAATTATAGGAAATGAAAGGCTAACCTTTTCTATTTCCTTATTATATTTTTGAATCTTTTTTATTTTAAATTCTCTTTCTTTTTCTGTCATAACTTCCCTCCATCTACATTATAGCATATTCTACCGACTTTGAGAAGTTTTTTGTTCATCCAAATACTCTTGGATATTTTGGGCTTCTTGAGTTAAATTTGCTTTATCCGCTAAGGCTTTAGCTCCCATACCAAGGACAAAGAAATCAGCAACATTTAAAACTCCTGAGCCAAATTGAGCAACTAACTGTTCTATAGTACCATAATCTAAGTTATCAGCAATTGGATACATTCCAAATTTATTTATGACAAATATCCCTAAAGCAACAGCTATGCTTTCAATAACATTTATTGTCTTTTTATCGTCGTCTCTTCGATATTTTTTTACCTTTTTTATTAAATAATTTCTTTCCTCTTTATCAGTTTCCATATTATTTAAACTGTTATTCATTTTAATATTTTCAATATTTATTTCTGTTTTACTAATTTTAGCAAATTGTTTAACCATAGCTAAAAAACTACCAGCTAGACCAACAGATGTTGCTGCAGTTATAATACTTCGCAAAATCTCTTCTATGCCATCTAAAGAAAAACCAAAGTTACCAAAGCTCAAAAGAGTTGTAATAGTTCCAGTCACTAAAGCTGCAATCGCTGCATTTTTAGTAGCATCATATCTTTCTTGATTATATTTATCAATGCTTTTTATTTTATATTCCATTTTTACCTACTCCCTAGCTTAATTATATCAAAAGACATATTTTATATCAACTAAATAAAGGCCATCTGCGGGTACAACACTTAAATTTTTAGAAATATTTGGGTTATTTAACATATTTTTGACATCTTCTATAGAGGCTTTACCTCTACCTACATCAAGAATGGCTCCAACTAAGTGTCTAACCATATAGCGATAAAAGCCAACACCTTTAAAGGTAATAAGTATTATATTATTCTTTTTTTTAATTTTAATACTAAATATAGTTGAATGATAATCATCACGAGTACCACTCACAAAATTATGATAATCATGCATTCCTTCAAGTAACTTTGCAACCCCCATCATTTTCTTTAAATCTAAATCATAATTTATTTGATAGTAATAACCTATTTTGGATGAATCTTTACCTAAATATATTTTATAAGTATATGTTTTTTCTACAGCATTAAAACGAGCATGAAAATCATCTGGTACTCTTTTTATTTTATTAATAATGATTTCTCCTTTTAAAGATTCATTAATCAAAGCTAAATCATTACTAGTAATTTTTTTATTAACATCAAAGTGAGCACCTTGATTAATCGCATGAACTCCGGCATCAGTTCTGCCAGATCCTTTAATTAATATTTCTTCATTAAAATATTTACTTAAAACAGACTCTAATGTGCCTTGAACATTTTTAACATCTTTTTGTCTTTGAAAACCTTTAAAAAGAGTCCCATCATATGAAAACTTAATTAAATATCTCATGATTTTATCCTATATATAGCTTTAAGCAGTTCATCTAGTTCTCTATAGTAATCTAGTCTTATACCATTTTTACTACTGGTATTGATGAATTCAACAATTTTAGGAACATCAACATATTTTGTTAAAATATTATCAAATATATTTTTAGTTTCATAAATTATTTTATCATTTTCTATAATATAAATATGATCTACGCAATTTAGATAAAGTTCCATATTTTTATCAATTAATATTATTTTTCTATTGTAATTTGCTATTCTTTTAAAAAGAGACGAAAAATATTCTAAATCTTTTTTAATCATTCCTTTAGAAAAATTAACTAATCTTATTTCTTTATCATGCAAGTGACTGGCAAGTATTACTTTGTTTTTATCTCTACTAGATAAATCATCAAATAATACACTTTTTATAGATTCATCTAACTTAACCATTTTTAAGGCATCTTGCATTTTATAAGTAATTATTTCTTCAACTTTTTTGCCACTATAATCCACTTCTTCATAAGCATTACTTATAATACCAATTATCTTACCATCTAATTCCATAATTCACCTACTAAAGAAGAAGTATCATAATATACTTTATCTAAAATATCATAAAATTCTAAAGAAAGCGATAAATCAACTACAAAAGGAAGACCAAAGCCTAATCTTTTTAATAACTTTTCTTCTTTTAATACTTCTTTTGAAGAGCCTTCAACAACAATATTTTCTTTATCAAATACTATTAAATAATCAGCAAGTAATGTATCTTCAACATCACTAGTAATAATTATATATTTAATATTTTGTTTATTTAATAAATCTAATATTTCTTTTTTTTCGGAATTATTTAAATAATAAAATGTTTCATTAAAAACAATTCTTTTTGAAGAAAAGAACTCTAATTTGCTTAATAAATCATTAAAATTCATTTTACCTATAATAGGATAATCTTTAAATTTATCTAATAATAATTTATTAATAGAATTACTTAAAATACAATAATTTTTAGATTCATTAATATTCATTCTTTATTCCTACTTTCTTTATGTCTTTTAACTAAAGTTTTAATTTTAATAAAATGATGATTTATTCCAGATTTACCTATCTTATAGTCCATTTCATTAGTTATAATGTCCGCTAGTTCTTGTAGTGATACTTCTGGATATTTAATGCGAGCACTAGCTACAATCTTGGTTTTATCATCTAGTAAATCAAATAAGTCTTCTTTTTTTAAATAGTTGATATCTTCAAGTTGACTAAGTCCTGCTTTGAAAGTTTTTTCTTGATTAGCAATTTCACAATTATTAAGCCTATTAACCATGTTTTTATGATCTCGATATATTCTAATATCTTCGAAATAAAAAAGGGAACTTGTTGCTTTAAATAACTTCAATAAATCACTGATATTTTCACTAGCTTTAATATAAACAATGGTTTTATATCCGCGTTTTATCATTTTAGCATTTAATTTAAAATACTCCAGTAAATTAAGAATTTGTTTAGCTAATTTTTCTTTTGTAAAAATAAATTCTAAATGATAACCACTAGTTGAAGGATTAGAAATATTACCAACTGCTAGGAAGGCTCCTGCTAAAAAGGCAATTTTTTCTTCATCACTAACTAGAAAATCTATATCTTTTTTATTTCCTAGATTAATTGATCCTTTTATGAAATCTATATTATCTTTAATAGATAAAATATATATTTGTTTAACTTTAAATCTTTTTTGCATCCTTATAGTTATACTAGGACTTACTTTATATATTTCTTTTATTTCTTTATAAATTCTTCTAGCAACTGAAGCATTTTCCATAGTGATTATTAGTTCATCTTTACTAAATTTACCTAAACAATTTAAAAATGACATAAGCTCATACTCAGCTTCAACTATATTAAAATCCGTTTTTGACATTTCTTCTTTTAAACTAGTAGTAAAAGTCATTATTTATCTCCATCCATTAAATAGGAAAATATTAAATAGGCAGTCTTTAATGAATCATGGCGATAATAGCCATCTTCAATAGTAAATAATTTATCAGCAATAAGATGAATGTTGCTTCCCTCAAATTCTGATAAATCAAAAATTACTGGATCTTTTAATTCTTCAGATGCGTATCTACTTGCAAGTTTACTGCTCATAATAGTATTATTAGCAATTACTACATCCAAATTTCCTTGTCCTAAATATTTTTCTAAATAAGCCACATGATCATATACACTAAAATCATCTGTTTCTCCTGGTTGAGTAAAGAGATTACATATATACATCTTTGGAGATGCAGCCCCATTAATCGCTTTAACTAAAGTTTTATCAATTAAATGCGGAATTATACTAGTAAGCAAGGAACCAGATGAAAATATTATTAAATCAGCACTTTTCACAGCACTAAAAACTTTAGGATTAACAGTAAATTCCTTGTCATATTCGACATAATCTATTTTACTAGCACATTTAGTTATTTGTTCTTCTCCATATATTTTTTTACCATCAGTAGTTATTCCTACTAGATTAATGCTATCTTCAGTTAAAGGTAAAACTGTTCCTTTTAAATCTAGAATATCCGCCAGAACTGGTATGGCTTTATCAAAAGAACCTTTCATATCTAAAAGTGCTGTTAAAAGTAAATTCTTAACAGAATGATTTCCCAATGTTTTAGATTTAACAAAACGATAATTCATTAAATCAATTAAGTCATCAGATACATTAGCCATACTAAGCATTACTTTAGATACATCCCCAACTGCAGGAATTTTTAATTCCTTGCGAAGTCTACCTGAACTTGCTCCATTATCTGCAACAGTTACAACTGCAGTAATTTCTATAGGAAATAACTTTAGTCCTTTTAATAATTGCGAAAGACCGCTGCCACCCCCAAAAATAACAACTTTTTTCATATACATCACAATTTAAGTATAACACAAATTTAAATTAAATAAAATGAAAACTAGAACGCTTTACTCCACCATTTACTTCATAACACTTATTAATTATAATAAAAGCATTAGGATCAATTTCTAAAATTCGTTCTTTAAACTTGTAATAATCTTGATTTCCAACAACACACATGATCATATGACCGCGTTTTTTTGAATATCCTCCACGACTAGGAATAATAGTAAGACCAGTTTTAAAATCTTCTAGTATTAGTTTTTTTATTTTTCTTACCTTTTTAGTATATATATAAAACACTTTACTATCAGAAATACCAAACATTATTTTATCAATAAAATAAGTTGATGTAATAAGAATAATAAAAGAATATACACCTTTATCAAAACCAAAAACTATCATACCCAATAAAATAATTAAACTATTAGCAACAATCATAGCTTTAGATTCACCGACTTTAATGTATTTATTAATTATTTGCATAATTATATCTGAACCACCAGTAGAAAAACCACTGCGATATATAAGACCACTACTAATTCCATATAAAATTATTGAAAAAAGTAATATTATTAGAAAATCATCACCAATTAGTTTATCATTTAAAAAATTGGCTACTGGAGTAGTAATAGTAATCATTAGAGGGAACATTATAGAACCAACAATATTTTTTTTGGTAGTTTTCCAATTTAAAAATATAAAACTGACGCCAAGTAAAATGAAATTGGTAACATAAATAAATACTTGGGGATTCCAACCAAATAATCTTTGAGTTACTATGGCTACTCCACTAAAGCCTGATACTACTAAATCATTAGGAATTAAAAAAGTATTAAAACATAATGCATATAAAAATACTCCAAAAACAAAAGATAAGCCTTCAAAAATAGTTTCTTTATCACTTTCATTTATCATGTATATCACCTATTATATTAATTATAAAACATAAGTAAGTTTTTAGCAAATATAAACTTATTAATGCATATATTTTTTTAGAGGTGAATTAAAAATGAATGGAAGTTTTTATCAAAATCCAACATTTCCGGGGAATAACTATCAAACACCACAAACTCCACCAGGAAATATTTCTATTAATGATGTAAGCAATACTAGTATTCCTCTAACTATGGAACAAAGCTACATTGAAAACATACTTCGACTAAATAAGGGAAGAAAAGTAAAAGCTTATGTATCATATCCGGATAGTAGTGCTTGGCAAAATAAAATTTATGAGGGAATTATTGAAGAAGCCGGAAAAGATCATTTAATTATTTATGATAATGCTAATAATTTATGGTATTTAATTAGAATTATTTATCTAAATTATGTTGAATTCATGGAACCAATAATTTATTCTCACGCTTATTCAGATAAGACATATTAACAAAAAAAGGTATCGAAAACTCACGATATCTTTTATATTTTATATAATTTTTTATTTTTCTTTGATAAAAATAGAATTGTTGCAGCTATACCTATGCCTCCAGCAATTAAAGTATAATTCATAAATGCTCCAGTATCAGGATTAGTAAGTTCTTCATCACCAATTGGAGTAGTAGAGCCATCCCTATTTAATGTAGTAGTAGCTTTAGCAACAACAGTTACTACACCATCTAATTCCAATGTTGCTGAATGATCAGTGTTATAATTATTTAATCTTAAAGTTAGTGTTCCTAAATTATTGCTTGTAGTGGCTCCTTCTCTAGTAAAATTCATTGTAATATTATTACCATCTCTAGAGCTTGTAGCAGACCAACCTTCAGCTCCTTCTACTCTTACTACTTCAATTTCTTCAGCATCACCAGTTAAAGTTAAACTAGGGCTAAGTGTTGTTGCTCCATTTAAATTATCAACAGTAAATGTATAAGTTTGTTCACAAGTTCCACTACACCACCTTTCCCAAGAATAATTAATACTTGCAGCATTCGCACCTATTGGTAGTAATATAACCATAGCCAAAACTATTCCCCAAAGCATTTTTTTCAAAATAATCAACTCCTTTATTTTAGAATATCAACTAACTTAATTTTTGTAAATAAATTCACAACTTTTTTATAATTTTTGGTGTAAAGAGCGTCAAATTTCTTTGAGTTTAACTCAATGGATTATTATAGCAAAAATGCTTACCATATTATTAATGGATGGTGGTAATTTGTGACTTTAAAACAAATTTTTGGAAAAAATGTAAAATATTATCGTTTCTTAAGAAAAATGACCCAAGAAAAGTTTGCTGAAAAAGTGAATTTAAATGCTTCGTATGTCAGTGAACTAGAAAATGGTAAATATGGTCCAACCTTTGAGAAAATTGAAGAAATTGCAAAAGTATTAAATGTCAAAGTTTATAAACTATTTGAAGAAAATGATAATACTCATAAAACTTTACCTAAACGAGTTGATATGAAACAAAGTACGCATATTTAAACAGCAAAAATTTCCCATACCTATGGGAAATTTTATTATTAACTGTCAAACTTTATAATCTATCAATACTTCTTCTAGATAAACTATTATATTCTTCTAATTCATTTTTATATTCTTGAGCATTTATTAGAATGTTTATTAGTTCATTTAATAAAATAAGTTCTAGTATACTTATATCATTGGGTAATATCATATCTTGATGTTCTTCTTTATATTTATTAATTAAATCAATATGTTTATTCTCATTATTTAATACTTCTTTAAAATTCTTTAATATATCCTTTATTTCAGCAATTATAATTTCTTTTTCAGATTCACTAAAATGCTCTATTACTTTATATATATCTTCAATTATACTTGTTATACTACTATTATCCTTCATGAAAAGTTACTTTAGTAATAAAATTATCTGGCAATATATTATCACGAATATATTCTACAAATTCCGGAACATCAACATCTGTTACAACTGAATTTTCCGGATTTTGAGAAAAAGAATAAGTACTAAGTGTTTTTGTATAACCTATATTAAGAACTACTTCGCCATTATTATAACCGATTGGATATAACATTCTAATTCCCCCTCGTAAAATATGGAACTATTATAACAATAAATAATTTTATTTACAATAAAAATTTCCCACAAATATGGGAAATTTAGTTTAATTCATTATAATAATATTTAAAATTGTTTTTTTCGTATCCTAAATTAGTTTTTTCACCATGTCCAGGATAAATTATTAAATCATCTGGATACTCACCTATTTTTTTAAGACTTTCAATCATATCATTATCACTCCCAGACTCTAAATCTGTTCTACCAATACTGTTTTGAAATATAAAGTCTCCGCAGAACAATACTTTTTCTTCTTTAAAGTAATAACTTACAGAATCTTTAGAATGACCAGGATTTTTGATTATTTCAAAACCAATATTAGGACAGTACCCTTCTTTAATATTAAAATGCTTTTCTATTTCTTTGAGTGCTCCAATATGGTCAAAATGGTGGTGCGTTATTAAAACTCCAACAACATTTTTGTTAGTACATGCATTTATTATATTTTGGGCTTCATCTCCTGGATCAATAATAATTGTTTGATTATCTTTAGTAACAATATAACAATTTTCTTCTAAAAAACCAACGCAAACTTTCTTTATTTCCATAATACCTCAATCAAACCATTGGGTTCTAGAATAGAACCATGAACCTTTATTAGGAAATCCTGGAGGATTTATTAAATTTGCTGTGTAATTAGAAAAACTTGTATAAGCTCCAACTGAAACACCAAAGTGAAGATGAGCTCCAGTGGTACATGTATCATAGCCGCCATATCTAGAAGCTGTAGAATAACCACCTGATAAGGCAATAACATCATTTACATCAACAACATCACCTTTACTAACATAAACTTCTAAAAGGTGCGCATATTGCATAGTATAAACTTCACCATTTATAACTGCTTGAATGTATATTTGGTTTCCTCCACAAGAGCTTCTACTTACAGTTCTAACTACTACTCCTGATGCGGCAGGATATACATTAGTTCCTTCAGATACAGCAATGTCAATACCGCTATGATAGCTACTTTGGCCTGGAACACTACGCCATCCAAAATTACTAGAAATTCTACCTTTTGTTACGGGCTTTAGCCAACCATAGTTATTGATATACCATGAATAATCTGTATCATCACTATCTTGATCTTTATTTTGACTTTCTTCTACAAGTCTTTTAGCACACGAAGTGGGAGTTTCTGATTCTTTACATCCCATGTTTTCATTAGTTTCAATAATGTCTTCTAAATTTTCTATTTCACCATCAATAGTCATAGATATATCACTAAATTGTAGTAAACTAGAATTAATTTCTTCAAGTTGTTTTTGATAATTAGCCAAATTATTATTTAATTCATTTTCATATTCAGTTAAATCAACCTGTTTTTGTTCTGTTTCTTTAATTAAATTTTCCAATTCTAACAATTTATCTTGATTGTAACTAGATAATTGTGCAATAGCATCACTGCGCATTATAAGCTCTGTCATACTACTAGAATCTGTAACAAATTCCATATAAGCATTATTACCTTGAAGTATTTGATAATAAGCCATTAATTTATTTGTTTGTTCTTCAAGTTCAGCAATTCTTGCTTCGGAATCAGCTATATCTTGTTTAGCTTCTTCAATTTGTTTTCTATTTTCTTCAATCTTATAATAAGTATCCGCAATTGCTTTATTTTTAGCTTCTTTTTCAGCTTCAGTTACTTCTTGTTCATGTTTATTGTCTTCCTTTTTTTGTTTTAAATTTTCTAATTCCTCTTTCATTTCTTTTAGTGTCATATCATTGTAATTTGTTGCTGCACTAACTGGTAATGGCGGCAATACATGAATTCCTATTATAAATATTACCAACAAATACCTAAGAAAATATGCACTTAGTTTTTTTATGTTCATTTTTTCACTTCCTTTACTTTAAATGTCTAAACAGAACAAAAGTCAAAATATATTTTGACTATCCTTGTATCACCACAAGGCATTTCTGCTTCATTGAGTCCTTTGGACTCTCCAC